>JASHOE010000253.1 GCA_030041275.1 Streptosporangiaceae bacterium | reverse complement strand
GGCCTACGTCGGCGACGGGATCGCGGCCGACTTCTACCGCGCGGCCGCCGACCTGCTGGATCCGCAGGCCCGGTCGCTGGTCCTAGAGGTCCTGGCGGACACCGGCCACGCGGGCTTCGCCACCTCGCGGGTGCGGGCCGCGGTCGAGGTGGAACCCCCGGTGGCCGGACGGCTCGCCCTGTGGGCGCGGCGACTGGTGGGTGAGGCGCTGGCCCAGGCACATCGGGTGGTCGCGGACCGGCCGCCGCTGGCCCTGCTGTTCGCGGACGCGATGAGCGGCCAGTCCGGCCCGGGCGGGCAGGGCGAGATCGGGCGGATGTTCGCCCGGCTGACCGACGCCCACGACCAGCGCATGGCCGCCCTTGGCCTGGCCCAGTGGCCAGCGAATTGACCTACCGGGAAACCCTCAGCCGAAGCCGATGCGGCGCTGCTCGTTGCCGCTGAGCTCCACGTAGCCGATCTTTTCGGCGGGCACCAGGATCCGCCCGCCCTTCTCGTCCCGAAGGGTGAAGATGCCGCCGTCCTTCAGCGCCGCCATCAGGGAACGCTCTACCTCGTCGGAGGTGGACGGCGTCTCCACCACGAGCTCCCTGGGGATGGACTGAACGCCTATCTTGACTTCCATCGACCCCCCCTCACTGGTCGGCCGCTGTGCCGTCACCCGCGCGCGGCCAGCCGCTGATGCCTCGCCAGGCCAGCCGCGCCGTGAGCTGCTCCGCGGCGTCCTTGGGGATGGCGCGATCGGTACTGAGCCAGTAGATGGCGCTGACCTGGGCCATGCCGACCAGGCCCATGCCGAGCAGATGGGCTTCCTCGTCGCCGAGACCGGCGTCCTCCCGGATGATCTCGCTGATCATCTCCGCGCAGTCCCGGCTCGATTCGTCCAGACGGGACCGCACGGCGGGCTCGTTGCGCAGGTCCGACTCGAATACCAGGCGGAACGCCTGCCCGGTGTTCCCGACGAAGTCGAAGAACGCGGTGAAGGTAGCCGTCACCCGCTGCTTGTTGTCGGTCGTGGACTCCAGCGCCGCCCGGACGGTCGCGGTGAGAGCGTCCACGCTCTCGTCCAGCAGCGCCAGGTAGAGGTCCAGCTTGCCGGGGAAGTGCTGATATAGAACCGGTTTGCTCACGCCGGCCCGCTCGGCGATCTCGTCCATCGCCGCGGCGTGATAGCCCTGCGCGACGAAGACCTCTTGGGCGGCGGTGAGCAGTTGCCGCCGCCGCGCGGGCTTCGGCAGCCGGGTGCCTATCTGGCGGGCCTGCGGAGTCGCTGTCACCTCCACCTCCGATCCGGTAGATCCTGTGTGACGTTGAGCCTCAACGGTAATCGTCCTCGTCGAGTTCCACTTCCCGATGCTGTTCCATGGCGTCGGCCTCGTCGACGTCAAAGGGCAGGCTGGCCGATCCCGTCAGCACGGGCGCCTCCGGGTCCTCCGGGTCCTCCGGCACCTCGCGGCGCTGCTCCACGAGATCGGGCACTGGCTGCTCCAGTGGGCTCTCGCTCATCCGTGCTCCCCTTCGGCTGTTGAGCTGGTCCGCTCCCCGTCTTCTATTCTCCCGCGCGGCGCGGCGGCGTTGTGGCACGGGTCCGTTCATCATGACAGCCATGGCGGCCATGGGCCACGTTCCGGCGCGGACGTGGCGCACCCGGCGCTGTTGGCACGCCGCGTTACCCTTAGACAGCCTTGAGACCAGGCGGAAAGGGTAGTGGGACATCATGCGCGCCATGTGGAGAGGCGAGATCTCGTTCGGCCTGGTCATGATTCCCATCCGCCTGTACGCGGCGACCGAGCACAGGGACGTGACGTTCCGCCAGGTGCACCGCGTCGACGGCGGGCGGATCAGGTTCCGCCGGATCTGCTCGATCGACGGGGAAGAGGTCCCGTACGCCGACGTGGCCAAGGGATACGAGCTGCCCAACGGCGAGATGGTCGTGCTCACCGAGGAGGACATGGCGGAACTGCCGCTGCCCACCGCGCACGGCATCGAGGTGCTCCACTTCTCGCCCAGCGAGCAGGTCGACGCGATCATGTGGGAGCGCAGCTACTACACCGAGCCGGAGCCCAACGGGGTGCGTGCCTACGCGCTGCTGCGGGACGCGCTCGAGCAGTCGGGCATGGTCGGCGTGGCCAAGGTGGCGCTGCGGCAGCGCGAGTCTCTGGCCGTGCTGCGCGTCCGCGACGGTGTGCTGGTGCTGGTGACGCTGATGTGGCCGGACGAGATCCGGGTCGCCGATTTCGAGTTTCTCTCCGAAGACGTCGAGGTGCGCTCGCAGGAGCTCAAGATGGCCTCGTCCCTCATCGACTCGATGACCGTGGACTTCGACCCGGCCCAGTACACCGATCAGTACCGGGAGGCGCTGGAGGAGCTGGTCGAGGCGAAGATCGAGGGCCACGAGGTGACCACTCCGGCGGAGCCGCGCGAGGAGAAGCCGGTGACCAGCCTGGCGGACGCGCTGCGGGCCAGCCTGGCCGCCGTCAGCGACGACGCCGCGGACAGCCGTCCCGGGCGCCCGGTGTCCGCGACGGAGCCCAAGCGGGCGCCCCGGCGCAGCGCTTGACGCTGATCGCCGCCCGGCGGGTGATTCCCGCGACGCCGGGGCCGGCCGTCCTGGAGCCCGGCTACGTAGTTTTTGCCGAAGGCCGCGTCACCGACGTCGGCGCGGGGCCGCCGCCGGGCGATCCGGAGGTGACCCTCGCCGACGGCGTGCTTGTCCCCGGCCTGGTGGACCTTCAGGTCAACGGGTACTTCGGCGTGGACCTCGCCGACGGCGACCCCGACGGCTGGGCCCTGGTGGTGCGGCGGTTGCCGGAGACCGGCACGACGGCGTTGCTGCCGACCTACATCACGGCTCCGGTTGCCGAGTTGGCCGCAGCGTTGCGTAAGGCACGAAAAATCGGGCCGACGGTGCAGAAGGGCGCCCGGATCCTTGGCGTGCACCTGGAGGGGCCCTTCCTGTCGCCGGCCCGGGCGGGCGCGCACCGGCGGGACTGGATCGTGCCGCCGTCCCCCGCAGCGGTCGCGGAACTGCTGGCGGCGGGGCAGGACATGCTCCGCCTGGTCACCCTCGCACCGGAGGCCGCGGGGGCGCTGGCGGCGGTCGCGGAGCTGGTGGCGGCCGGGGTGGTGGTCAGCGTCGGGCACAGCGACGCGACCGCGGCGCAGGTCGCAGCCGCGGCCGACCACGGCGCGCGGATGGTCACGCACCTGTTCAACGCGCAGCGGCCGCTCGCCCACCGCGAGCCGGGCGTCGTCGGGCAGGCGCTGGCCGACGAGCGGCTGACCAGCGGCCTGATCGTAGACCTGCATCACGTGGCCGCTCAGGTTTGCGGGCTGGCATTCCGCGCCGCACCGGGCCGGATCGCGCTGGTGACCGACGCAGCTGCGCCCGCTGGCATGCCGCCGGGAGAGTACCTGCTCGGCGGCGAACCGGTGACGCTTCCGGCGGGAGACGGCGTGCCGCCGGTGCGCGCCGACGGGACGCTCGCCGGGTCGGCGCTGCGAATGGACGTGGCCGTTGCCAACGCGGTGGCGTGCGGCCTCTCATTGCCAGCCGCGGTCGCCGCCGCGACCAGGATCCCTGCTGACCTGATCGGCCGACCCGACCTTGGTCGGCTGGCGCCCGGTGCCGCCGCCGACCTGGTCTGGCTCGGCCCGAACCTGCGTATCAGGGCGACGTGGGTGGCGGGCAGGCTCGTGTACGCGGCGGACAGAGAACTAACAGGAAACTTTCCTATAAGATAAGCTTGTCCTTGCCGGGCACAGCCGCGCTGGCGTCCGGGCTCGGGACCGGGAGGAGCGGAATGTGGGCGGGAACGAGGCCTGCTCGTCGCTGATGCGCCAGGAAATCGGGCAGCAGCCCGCGGCGCTCCGGGCCACGATCGAGGCGCTCCTACCACGCCGGGCCGAGGTGTCCGCGCTCGCCGCGGGGACTCGGTCGGTGCTGTTCATCGCCCGTGGCACGTCCGACAACGCCGCGGTGTACGGCAGCTACCTCATCCAGGCGCACGCTGGACGGCTGACGGCACTCGCGGCGCCGTCGATCGCGACCACCTACCGCGCCCGGGTGGACCTCGACGGCGTGCTGGCGGTGGCGCTATCCCAGTCCGGTCGGACCGAGGAGATCGTCGAGACGCTGGAGTGGGCCGGGGCGTGCGGGGCCCGGACACTCGCCATTACCAACGGCGGCGAGTCGTCGCCGCTGGCGCAGGCGGCCGCGCTAGCGCTGTGCACAGTGGCCGGAGTCGAACGCGCCGTTCCGGCGACGAAGACGTTCACCACACAGCTGGCTGCGCTGGCCGTGCTCGGCCTCGCCCTCGGCGCGCCGCTTGATCCGGGCGAGCTCCGCGCAGTGCCCGACGCGGTGGAGTCGCTGCTGTCGAGCCCTTCTCAGGCGGAGCCGAGGGAGCTCGTGGTGTCTGCGCTCGCCAAGGTGCCAGGGGTCGTCGTGTCCGGTCGGGGCATGGCCTACGCGGCGGCGCTCGAGCTGGCGATCAAGCTGAAGGAAGCGTGTTATCTGCACGCGATGGGGCTGTCCTACGCGGATCTGCTGCACGGGCCCATCGCGGTGGTGGACGCTGATACACCCGCGATCGTGGTGGCGGCGGACTCCGGTCCGACGCTGGCCGGCAGCGTCGACCTGGCTCGGCGGGTGACCGGGGCGGGTGCTCGCGCGTTCGGGATCGGTGGCGGTGCCTCGCTCGCGGCCGCCTGCAGCGCGGCACTGGCCGGGCCGGCCCTGCCGGAGTGGGTGGCGCCGATCGGCCTGATCGTGCCGGGCCAGCTCCTGACGGAGGCACTGGCACGACGGCTTGGCATCAACCCCGACAGTCCGCGGGGGCTGAGCAAAGTTACCCAGACCGACTGACCAGGCGCCCGGTCCCCGGCCAGCCCGGCGCCTGCTGGGTGATCCGGCCGATCCCGGCGCCTGCTGGGTGATCGGCTCACGAATGCCCGCAGCCACGGTTGCCGGACTGCACTTGTGGCGGGGCATGGGTGGCCTGTTGCTATCGCTCCAGCAGTAGCTCTGAGCCACCCATGCGGCGGGCCGCGATGACGCGCCGCAGGATCTCGCGCTGCTCGATCAGAATCGACCGGATCGGGTCGGTCGGCCGCGCGCTCGCGAGTGCGTCGTCGGTAGCCGCGAGGGTTGTCTCGTTGGCCAGCGTCGCCGGGTAAAGCGCCCTGGCCAGCCGCTGCGCGGTCCTGGCGTCGTGCCCGCGCCGGAGCGCCGGGAGTGCCTGGCTGAAGTACTTGGCCCGGAATTCGCTGGTCAGCCCCTCCTGGCCGGGCAGCCAGAAGCCCTGAGCGTGGGCCATGGTCAGCCGCGGGGGCTGCCTCTTGCTCGGCACGAGCGCCGCAGCCCAGGCGGCTTTCTTGGCAGCCGGGACGGGCCGACGGGCGGCGCAGCCGGCCACGACCGTATCGCCGCTCACCGGGTCGGCGGCCGCGTAGGCGGCGAGATCGTCGTCGGTGATCAGATCGCGTGCGGCGAGCGTGGCGAGGATTCTTGCCCGCAGCTCGAAGTCGGGCACCAGCCCCGAGGGCAGCGATCGCTCACCGAGCCAAAGGCGGAGCAGGTCAAGCTGAGCCGGGCTGTCGGCGGCGGCCGCGTAGCCCCGCGCGAGCAGGCGCTGTCGGCGGCTGGCTGGGGTCTCCCGTTCGGCGGCAGCGAGCGCAGCGGCGGCCAGCTGACGGCGCGCTCCCGCGCGGCCGTCATCCGTCGTGTACATATCCGCGATCGCGGTCGCCCGGTCGAGCAGGTCGCCGAGGCCGGCGACCGGGCCGCCGGCCGTGATCCGGCGCGACACCAGCGCGGTGAACTCGGCCGCGTCCAGCTCGGCGTGCTGCACCAAGTCGCAGGCCATGGTCCAGCACACCGACTCGGTGAGCGGGTCAGACACGTCCATCGCCGTCGTGACGAGCGCGCGCCAGGAGACCGGGTCGAAACGGGTGATCGCGAACCCCAGGCCGTCGTCGTTGAGGATGAAGGCGGCTGGCCGCTTGCTGCCGATCAGCTCGGGCACGTGCGTCCACGCACCGCGCACGGTGACACTGATGCGCCCACGTCGGCGTAGTCGGCCGCCGCTCTCGTCGTAGCTGCCGATCGTGATCCGATGCGTCCGCAGCGGTCCGTCGGGGTCTGCCGTCGGCGGGCTCTGCGCGATAGCCAGCGACGTGACCGTGCCGGCCGGGTCGACGATGATTTCGGGCCGCAGCTCGTTGACCCCGCCTACCTCCAGCCACTGCGTGGCCCACGGCGTCAGGTCGCGGCCTCCGGCGCGCGACCAGCAGTCGGTGAGATCGGTGCGCGAGGTCGCGGTCCAGGCGTGCCGGGTCAGGTAGTCGTGCAGCCCGGCGCGCACCTCTTCGGCGCCAATGAGGGCGCCGAGCTGGCGGATGACGCTTGTTCCCTTGGAGTAGGTGATCGACGGGGGTCTAGTCAGCGCGTCCGCGGCGGTGGCCACCGGTGACGACACCGGTTGCGTGCTCGGCAGACCGTCGGTCTCATAGGCGCTCGCCTGGCCGCTCATGGCGAACTCCGCCCAGGCGTTCGGCTGGCCGAGCACCTCGGTTGCCGCGCCGTAGCCGAGGTAGGACGCCATCGTCTCCGCCAGCCACAGGTCGTCCCACCAGCGTCCGTCGACGAGACAGCCGAACCACAGGTGGGCAACCTCGTGTGCCAGCACGACCGGCACGAAGCTGTCGCCCGAGTCCGCCGCTTGCTGCAGCAACGGCTCGCTCACGCACATGACGCCCGGCAGCTGCATCGCCAGCACGCTCAGCCCTGGCACGAACATGACGTCGAGCTTGCGGTACGGGCAGGGAACCGCGAGCAGCTGCTCGTAATAGCGCAAGCTCGCCGCGACGATCCCGGCAATGCGGCTGAGGCCGGCCGACCGGGCCAGGACGGGGCGACATCGGAGTGTCAGCGCGGTGTGCTGGTGCGCCGCACTGGTCAGCTCCGACTTCTTGCCGCCGTCGGTCAATCCGCCTGCGGTGACATAAGGACCGGCAACCAGCAGGAACTCGAAGGGTCGCATGGCCGGCACCGCGGCGAAGTACCAGGCGCCGGCCGCGCCGTCATCGGGGTGGTGCAGGGACTCGCCGTTGGCGGTGCACGTCCAGCCGGCGGGCAGCGTCACGATCAGGCTCAGCTTGGCCCACAGATCTGGCTGGTCGAAACAGCAGAACACGCTCGGCGCTGCGGTCGGAAAGCAGCTAGCCAGGATGTAGCGCTGGCCGTCGACGGGATCGACGTACCGCCGCAGACCGCGGTCGCTCGCGGCGATCGGCACGGTCGCCTCGACAGTCAGGGTGTTCCGGGCCGCCAGCCCGGTCAGCCGCAGCCGGCCCGCCGTCAGTGCGGCAGAACGGAGCGGCTCGGTGTTGAGCACGGCCGTGTGCATTTCAACCGGGTCAAGGTCGGCGAAGGTGGCCGCGCCGGGTTCGCGACAGGTGAACGTGACCTCGGTGCGAGAGTGCGCCGTGTCGCCGCCGCCGGTCAGATCGAGGAAGACCGCGTAGGACTCGACCGTGATCAGCCTGGATCTGGCTGCGGTTTCAGCCGCCGTGGTCGCCGTCGTCACTAGCCGAAGACCCGATGCACCTTGTACTGAGCGGCCTGCGCGCGTGGTCGGATCACCATCAGATCCACGTTGAAGTGCTGCGGCCTGGTGACGGACCACACCACCGCGTCGGCGACGTCCGCCGCGGTCAGCGGCTCGGCGACGCCGGCGTAGACGGCAGCCGCTTTGTCGGCGTCGCCGCGGTACCGGTTCACCGCGAACTCGTCCGTCCTGACCATGCCCGGCGCGATCTCGACGATCCGGACGGGCTGGTCGTATAGCTCGAGCCGCAACGTCTCCGCGATCGCGTGCGTGCCGTGCTTGGCCACGACGTACCCCCCGCCGCCCTCGTAGCTGATCAGCCCGGCGGTGGAGGACATCAACACGATGGTGCCCGCCCCGCTGCCGGTCAGCAGCGGCAGCAGCGCCTGCGTGGCGTGCAAGGTGCCGAGGACATTGACGTCGTACATGGCCTGCCAGTCGGCGGCGGAACTGTCGGCGACCGTCTCGGCGCCGACCGCACCGCCAGCGTTGGCGATCAGTACGTCGCAGCGGTCAAGCTTCGCCGCCAGCGCGTCAACGGCGGGCTTGTCGGTGACGTCAAGCTCATGGACCTCGGCGCTCCCGCCGTTGGCCGTGATGTGCGCTGCGACCTCCTGGAGCCGGTCCAGCCTGCGCGCGGTGAGCACCACGTGATACCCCGCGGCGCCGAGCCCGACCGCGGAGGCCGCTCCGATCCCGCTGCTTGCTCCGGTAATGACCGCCACCCGGTCGTTCGCCACATCGTCCATGACCGTGATTGTGTCAGCCGTGGCGGGCCTGGACTCGCCTGGTCGTGGTTCCGGCCGGTCTCGCCTACCATCGGACCGTGCCGCGGCGGACGGGAGTCATCACCGACTGGGGTGGGGTCATGACCAACCCCATCGCTCACAGCGTCCAGGCCTGGCTCGCCGCGGAGGGCATCAGCCGGGCGAGCTACGTCACGGTGATGCGCCGCTGGGTCAAAGAGGCCTACGCCGATGGCCCCGAGGTCAACCCCATCCACGCGCTGGAGCGCGGCGAGTGCACCAACGAGGAATTCGAGCGGGCGCTTGCCAGCGAGCTGGTGCTGGAAACCGGCGGCCCGGTGCCGAGTCTCGGCCTGCTCCAGCGCATGTTCGCCGGGTCCACGCTGGATGACGCGATGGTCGGGTTGTTCCGCCGGCTGCGCGCGGCCGGGGTGCCGACCGGACTGCTCTCGAACTCCTGGGGTGGCGAGTATCCGCGCGACCTGTGTTCCGACCTGTTCGACGCCACGGTGATCTCCTCCGAGGTCGGCATGCGCAAGCCAGAGCCGCGTATCTTCCGGCACGTCGCGGAGCTGCTCGGGCTGCAGCCGTCGGAGTGCATCTTCATCGACGACATCGAGGCGAACGTGGCGGCGGCCGCGCAGATGGGCTTCACCGGGGTCCTGCACAGCACGGCGGAGAGCACGAGCGAGCGGGTGGCCGAACTACTGGACATGAGGCTCGACATCAGCCTCGGCTGACTGGGCGCGTGCGGCTAGCCTTGTCGGCTGTGGCCGACTACCCGCTCCCGCTCAGTCCCGGCCGCTCGGCCAACATGCGGGCCAACCGCCGGAGCGATACCAAGCCCGAGCTGGCGCTGCGGCGCGCCCTGCACAAACGGGGCTACCGCTATCGGAAGGACTATCGGCTAGACCTGACGGGGGCGCGGGTCCGGCCGGACATCGCGTTCACCGCGCGGCGGGTGGCGGTCTTTGTCGACGGTTGCTTCTGGCACTGCTGTCCCCAGCACGGCACCCAGCCTGCCAACAACACCTGGTACTGGGAGCCCAAGCTCGCCCGCAATGTGGCGCGGGACCGGGCAGCGGACGCCGCGCTCGGCGCCGCGGGCTGGCGCGTCGTGCGGATCTGGGAGCACGAGTCGCTGGAGGCCGCGGTCGCCGCCGTCGTTATCGCGCTGGAAGCCGAGAGTGGCCGCCGCCCTGCCCCGCCGTCGGACAAGGGCGCTGACCGCGGGAGTCACGACGGCGAGTAGAGCTCAGCGCTGATCGCGGGAGTCACGACGGCGAGTAGAGCTCAGCGCTGACCGAGCGGACGAGGTTTCTGGTCTGCACCTCGGTGAGTGACGCTGCGACGAGAGCGTCGTGCGCCGCGCGATACTGACCGACCCGGACCGGATCGTCGACGGTCAGGACGTCACCGTGTGTGTGGATGAGGACGACGTCTCGCTGCACGCCGTCGGCGGCGTCGTAGCCGAAGTAGGCATATCCGTTCGTCATCGAGAAGACCGGACGGGTCCTGAAGGGCAGTACGTGCACGTGAACGCCGGGTGCGGCGGGGCGCTCGGCCAGCGCGTCGAGTTGCTCGCGCATGATCGCGGCGGAGCCGACCGCCTGCCGCAGCGCCATCTCGGACATGACGACGATCAGCTGCAGCGGCGGTAGCTCATCGCGGCGATCCAAGACCTGCTGGCGACGCTCCCGCAGCTGCTGCAGCTGTTGTTGCTCCCGCTCAGGTCGGTGCTCGAGACCGCGACGGATCGCCGCCGCGTACTCGGCCGTCTGCAGCAGCTCCGGTACGAACGGGAGCGCGTATGTTCGGTTGACCGTGGCGTCCGCCTCGTAGGCGAGCTGGACGTCGAGCCCGGCGAGCACCTCCTCGCCGTAATCGCACCACCAGCCGGGCTGTTGCGCCTGCCGTGTCCACGCCAGCAACCGCTGGGCCTGTGGAGTGTCGGCGATACCGTAATGCCGAGCCAGGTCCCTGATGTCGCGCAGCATCGGGATGCCCTGGCCGTTCTCGAGCCTGGAGAGCTTGCTGCGGGAAATGAGCAGCGCCTCGGCCACGTCGGTCAGGTTTTCGCCCGCGTCCTTGCGTAGCTGTCGCAGGACAGCGGCGATCGCCCGCCGTGGCGCCAGCGGGCCGGTCACCCTGCGAATCGGGGCGCGGTCAGGTGGCATGGCGTCTGTTCGGACTGGCACCCCGTAGCGCCCGGCTGCCGACCGGGATTCCCATGCCGCGACCGTACTTGCCGCCAGGGGCAGGGAGGTCGTGACACGCCGTCTCGCTGTCTTGCCTGCTCAACGGCCTAGTCGGCGGATCGACTTCGCGCGGCTGAGATTTCGTGGAAAGCATGGCGATGAGGTGATTTTAGTCGGCGTTGCATTGTGGGAATCCCACCGGCTCGGGCCGGTCGGCAGACCAGCTGGTGCTGGTCTGCCGATCCGCTGACCCGGCCGGGCCGGGCCTGGCACACTCAAGGTCTCAGTCGGTAGCGCTTCCGGGGCCTGATGTGCGCGTGTATCTGCCAGCCACGTTGCCGGCCGTCGCCGGTCTGCTGGGCGTCGGGGAGTTCCTTCCTTCGTCGGCGCGTGGTTACGCCGTCACGCCCGCGCTCCGGGAGTCCTATGCCAGCGGGGACATCGAGGAGCTGGAATACGTCGCCATGGCCCATGCCGCCAGGCAGTCGCTGCGCCTGCTGGCCGCTGATCCGGCCGCGCCGCGCCGCCGGGTCGTGCTGGCCGCCGAGATCGGTCTCGATCAGGTGGCGATCAACGCGGCCGGGGACGACCCGGCTCAGGTAGCGATCGCCGGGCCGGTGTTCCTGCGAGACGTGGTGTCCGGCCACGTGGACGACGCTGGCGCCAGTGCCGACATCGCCGAGGCGGTCGCGGCCCTCGCGGCTGCCGACGCTGGGGACGACGACGCCAGGTTCGCCGTCGACGGGGCCGAGGGCCACGAACTGCTCTGGTACGCCACCCAGGAGCTGTCCGAGATAGCTGCCAGCGGAGGCTGACGCCCGCCAGGCGGCCGTGGGCCGGGCAGTCCGTCGGCCGTGGCACGATGAAGGTCTCGCCATCGTCGTCGGGTAGCAGCGGAGCGCAGCCGTGTTGGACGCAGTCACTAATGTCCCAGTTCCAGCGAACGAGCCAATCAGGACGTATGCCCCCGGCAGCCCTGAGCGCGCCGCCCTGGAGGAGCAGATCAAGGCGCTAGCGGGGCAGCGGGCCGACCTGACCATGACGATCGGTGGTCGGCCGCACGCTGGCAGCGGCGAGCGCATCGAGGTCGTCCAGCCACACAATCATCGGCACGTGCTCGGTGACCTGCGCAATGCCACCGGCGCTGACGTCAGCGCGGCGATCGAGGCCGCCAGGCTGGCCGCGCCCGGCTGGCGCGCCTTGTCGTACGACGACCGCGCCGCCATCTTCCTCAAGGCCGCGGACTTGCTCGCCGGACCGTGGCGGCAGGTGATCAACGCGGCGACGATCCTGGGGCAGTCAAAGTCGGTCTTCCAGGCCGAGATCGACGCCGCCTGCGAGCTGATCGACTTCTGGCGTTACAACGTCCGCTACGGGCGGCGGCTGCTCGCCGAGCAGCCAGAGAGCGCTCCCGGCACGTGGAACCGGCTCGAGTACCGCCCGCTCGAGGGGTTCGTACTGGCGATCACGCCGTTCAACTTCACGTCCATCGCCGGGAACCTGCCTACCGCCCCGGCCCTCATGGGCAACGTGGTGGTGTGGAAGCCGTCGCCGACGCAGCAGCTATCCGCCCACTACCTGATGCACGTGCTCGAGGCGGCTGGGCTGCCGCCCGGCGTGATCAACATGGTTACCGGCGACGGCTCCGCGGTGTCGCAGGTGGCGGTGCCGCACCGGGAGCTGGCAGGCATCCACTTCACCGGGTCGACCGGCACCTTCCAGCACCTGTGGCGAACGGTGGGCGAGAACATCGCCGGCTACGCCGGCTACCCGCGCCTGGTGGGGGAGACCGGCGGCAAGGACTTCGTGATCGCCCATCCGTCCGCCGACCCTGATGTGCTCGCGACGGCGTTGGTCCGCGGGGCCTTCGAGTACCAAGGACAGAAGTGCTCCGCTGCCTCGCGCGCGTACATCCCGCGCAGCGTGTGGGAGACCATGAAGGACCAGTTGCTCGGCACCGCGCAAGCGCTGACGATGGGTGACGTGGCGACCGACCTGTCGCTGTTCATGGGCGCCGTCATCGACGCTCGGGCGTTCGGCAGGCACGTCGAGGTCCTGGCGCGCGCGCACGAGCGGCCCGGCGTCACGGTGCTGACCGGCGGCGCGACCGACGGTACCGACGGCTACTTCGTACAGCCCACCGTGCTCGAGTCCGCTGACCCGACCGATGAGATCTTCACCCGCGAGTTCTTCGGCCCGATCCTCGGCGTCCACGTCTATCCGGACAACGACTTCGACGCCGTGGTCGCGCAGGCGGCCGATGTCGCACCGTACGCGCTCACCGGCTCGATCGTCGCCCAGGATCGATCGGCCATTGCCAGGGCGACCGACGCGCTTCGGTACTCGGCAGGCAACTTCTACATCAACGACAAGCCGACCGGGGCCGTGGTCGGGCAGCAGCCGTTCGGCGGCGCGCGCGCTAGCGGAACCAACGACAAGGCCGGATCGATCTTCAACCTGATCCGCTGGGTCAACGCTCGGGCGATCAAGGAGACCTTCGTTCCGCCCGTGGATCACCGCTATCCGCACATGGGCTAGCGGAGCCCGCCGCACGACCGGGCGCAGCCGTCGCGCCGCACGACCGGGCGCAGCCGTCGCGCCGCGCCTAGAATGACGGGTTATGACCGTCAGTGCCGTGCCCAGCACCCGAGGGTTGGTCGATCCGGACGATCTCGAGCAGCATCGCCGGGAGCTGACCGGCTACTGCTACCGGATGCTTGGGTCGGCGTTCGAGGCCGAGGACGCCGTGCAGGAGGTCATGCTGCGCGCGCTGCGATCGGGCGACAGCTTCGCGGGCCGGTCGAGCTTGCGGTCCTGGCTGTACCGGATCGCGACGAACATCTGCCTTGACATGCTGCGGGGTCGCAAGCGCCGGGCGTGGCCCGTGGCCATCGGCGCTCCGTCGCCGCCCGAGCCTCACTTGCTCGGGCCGCTGCTGCCCGAACACACCTGGGTCTCGCCGGTCGCGGACGCCACGGTGCTGCCAGAAGACGGCGACCCCGCTGACATCGCGGAGGCCAGGGAGACCATCAAGCTAGCGTTCGTGACGGCGCTGCAGCAGCTTTCCGGACGGCAACGCGCGGTCTTGGTGCTGAACCAGGTGTTGCGCTTCGACGCAGCCGAGATCGCCGAGCAACTCGACACCACGGTGGCAGCGGTCTACAGCGCGTTGCAGCGGGCTCGGGCGAGGCTCGGCGCGCTGCCCGCGGAACAGCGCCCGCACGACGTCGGCGCCGACCAAGCGGGATTGCTCGCCCGCTACGTGGACGCGTTCGAGCGGTACGACATCGAGGCGCTCGTTGACCTGCTGCACGCCGACGCGATCCAGTCGATGCCGCCGTATGCGATATGGATGCGCGGGGCCGCCGATATCGGCGCGTGGATGCTCGGACCGGGTGCAGGCTGCCGGTCGTCGCGGCTCATTCCGACCGCCGCGAACGGCTCGCCGGCTTTTGGCCAGTACCGGACTGACCCAGCCGGCGGCTATGCGCCGTGGGCGCTGAACGTGCTTCAGATCGCTGACGGCCGCATCGCGGAGCTGACCTTCTTCCTCGACACCGCGCGCCTGTTCCCGTTGTTCGGACTGCCCGCTCACCTGCCGGCCGCCGCACCTGCGCACTGACGGCGACGCGTTCGCCTGGGGCGATGCCGGGCACGCGCATGGTTGCTCGAACGTTGGGCACTGTACGCGGTCGACCGGATCGCGCGCGGGCCCCGCGCGTGCGCTGGCAGAGGAGACGAATGACCGAATACGCGGCTGGGTCACGGCTGAATGGGTCTGGCGGGCTGCCGCCTGGCGTGCAGGCAACACGGGACTCAGTAGCTGAACCGGACGGCCAGTGCGACGACGGCCATGCCAGCCGCCAGCGTGAGGAGGATCCGCCGGAGGAGGACCGGCACGCCGAGGGCCAGTGTGATGGTGGCCAGAATGACGCGGCCGCGGACTCGCGACGTGCCGAACTCATTGCTGCGGCGCAGGCGGGCTGGATCGATGCGCTGACCGATCTCGGCGGCCGCAACACCCTGCTGTACTACAAGGACCGCCGGACCGGAACGCTTGACCTCGCGGCAGCTGATCCTGCGGCCCTGGACCGGTTCCTGCGTACCGGGTCGGCTCGGCTCACCCGGCTGTTCCAAGACATCGACGCGCGCGCCGATGCCATTCGTCGCGTGCAGGTCATCTACCGGAAAGCGCGCGAACTCGAAGAGGAGCGCGGCATCCGAGTCGGCTACCTGGCGAACGGGATGGCCCGTTGGGACGAACTCTTTCTTGAGCCTTGCGCGCCGGTGCTGCTGCGGGGCCTCACCATCGCGCCCACCCGAGCCCGGCACGACGACTTCGACCTCATGCTGGACGACGACTATGAGGTCAATCCGGTGCTGCTGCACAAGCTGGCCAGCGTCTTCGGCGCAGCCACCGCAGACCTCGCGGCCGCGGGTGCCGACAAGATTGGCGAGCTGCTTTCGCGGGCAGCGGATGACGCCGAGGTACCAGGGTTCGAGATCGTCGACCGGCGCGTCATCGGCACCTTTACCTACGCGAAGCTGCCGATGGTGCAGGACCTGCAGTCCGCGGGCGATCTGCTCGCCGACAGTGACGTCGTCGCGGCGATCGCCGGCGACCCGCAGGCCCAGGAGCTGCTCGGCGCCGACGACGAAGCCCAGCCAGGCCCCGAGTCACCTGAGCAGGACCTGTCTGTGCTCGACGCGGACTCGTCGCAGCGCAACGCGATCGACACCGTGCTGTCCGGTCGCAGCCTGGTCATCCACGGACCTCCGGGCACCGGGAAGAGTCAGACCATCGCGAACCTCATCGCGGCGCTCGTCGCAAGGGGACGCAAGGTCTTGTTCGTCGCGGAAAAGCGCGCCGCCATCGACGCCGTGCTGTCCCGGCTCAAGGGCGTCGGCCTCGGCGAGGTCGTGCTCGACATCCACGAGGGCGCCAGGGACCGGGTTCGTATCGCACGTGAACTCGGGGAAGCGGTCGCAGATGCGCAGCGCGTTTCCGAGCCCGACGTCAGCGACCTGCACCGGCGACTCATCGACCGGCACCGGCGGCTCAGCCGTCACGTGTCTGCGCTGCACCAGCGGCACCAGCCGTGGGGCCTGACCCCGTTCGAGGTGCAGTCGGGGCTGCTCGGCGGGCCGGCTGAGGCGCGACTGGATGTGCGGCTTGATAATCCGGAGCTCATTAGCAGGGAACGCGCTGATTACATCCGAGACGAACTGCGTGAGTTCGCCCACCTGGGTGGCTTCAGCCTGCGGCCGAGCAGCACCCCGTGGTACGGCGCCAAGGTGCGCAGCCCAGAGGACGCCAGGCGCGCAGGCGAGCTGGCGGTGCGCCTGTCTGGCCGCGCTCTCCCGCTGCTGCTCGACCGTGCCGCGCGCGCGACCACGGAGGTGGGACTGCGGCCGCCCCGGTCGTACCCCGACGTAGCGACGGTGATGCGATTGTTCGCCGGCATCGAGGCGAGTGTGGCGCGGTTCGGACCCGGCGTGTATGCGGCCGACCCTGCACGGCTGGCGACCGCGACCGGTGACGGCGGGGGGATTGGTTTCCGCGAGCGGCGGGCGCTGCGCAAGCGGGCCAGGTCGCTGGCCGTCGCAGCCGGTGTGGCCACCGAGCTCACCGATGCGGAACTGACCGCGGCGCTGGCGGAGGCCGCGGCCGAGCTCAGTCGTTGGCGGGAGCTGCGCACCGACGAAGGCCAGCCGCGGCTGCCCGGTCAGATGGCCGAGCTCGCCGGGCTGTGGGCCGACTGCGAGGCCCAGCTCGGTCAGCTGCGAGCCGTGATCGACCTGCCGCCCGATCCGGTGGCCACGCTCACCTCGCTCGCCGCCGACACCACGACGGCGTGGCAGCTGCCACGGCTCTATGAGCTCGCCGGCAGCTTTGCCGAGCTGTCCCTCGGTCCGCTGCTGG
Organism: Streptosporangiaceae bacterium; assembly: GCA_030041275.1. Taxonomy (GTDB): domain Bacteria; phylum Actinomycetota; class Actinomycetes; order Streptosporangiales; family Streptosporangiaceae; genus JAJYUU01. The sequence continues at coordinate 775 of JASHOE010000253.1, read as the reverse complement.
ACGAGCTAGCCCGGCGAGAGGCCGGGCCGGACCTGGCCGCGCGCGCCTTCGACTACGCGTGGTACGCGGCCATCCTCGATCAGATGCGAGTCCGCGACCCTCGGTACGCCGCGGATTACGGTGCCGCGCTCGATGACATTGCGGGCGACTTCCGCGTGCACGATGTGCAACACCTCACTGCCAACCGGGACAGGGTGCGCCGGGCGTGGGCTGAAGCGCTGCTCGATACGTGTGACCGGCACCCGCTGCAGGCCAGGGTGATCCGCAAGCAAGCGGCCCTGCGCCGCGGGCAGATTCCGTTGCGGCGGCTCCTGGACCAGGCGAGCGACGTGCTCTTCGCGATCAAGCCCTGCTGGGCGATGTCCCCGCTGATGGTGAGCCAGGTGCTGCCGCCCGCCCGGCTGTTCGACCTGGTCATCTTCGACGAGGCGAGCCAGGTGGTGCCCGCCGACGCGATCGGCTCGATCATCCGGGCGCACCAGGTCGTCGTCGCGGGCGACGACCGGCAGCTCCCGCCGACCAGCTTCTTCCGCCAGGCCGAGCCGGGCGACCTTGACCCCGACGGTGACGAGGGCGAGGAGTTCGGCGACGGGACGGTCTCGTTCGAGGCGGGCTTCGAGTCGGTGCTCGACGCGCTCCGCCCACTGCTGCCGACCAACCCGCTGAGCTGGCACTACCGCAGCCGCGACGAGCGCCTGGTGGCGTTCTCCAACGAGCGGATCTACGGCGGCGCGCTCACCACCTTCCCCGGCGTGGCCCGCGACGACGTCCTGCG
>JASHOE010000252.1 GCA_030041275.1 Streptosporangiaceae bacterium | reverse complement strand
CATCGGCACGGTAAACGTGCTGGAGGCCGCCAGGGCCGTGGGTGCGCGGGTGCTGTTCGGCTCGACCGGGGCGGTCATTTACGGTCGGGACGCGCCGATTCCCTCGCTCGAGGACGTGCTGCCGCTGCCGGAGTCGCCCTACGGCGTCGCCAAGAACGGTGCGGAGCAGTATGTCGAGCTCTACAACCGGCTGCACGGCACGCGCCACTCGGTACTTCGGTTCGCCAACGTCTACGGACCGCGCCAGGACCCGGCCGGCCAGGCCGGGGTGGTCGCCATCTTCTGCGCCAGGGTGCTCGCCGCACAGCGCCCGGTCATCTACGGCGACGGCCGGCAGACCAGGGACTTCGTCTACGTCAGCGACGCAGTGAACGCTTACCTCGCCGCGGCAGACCGGGGCCGCCCGGGGACCTGGAACATCGGCAGCGGCGTTGAGGTCAGCATTCTCGAACTGGCCGGCATCATAGAAGAGGTGGCCGGCCGACCGGTTAACCCGGTCTTCGCCGTAGCCAGGGCCGGTGAGCTGCGCCGGGGCGCGCTGGCGTCTGATCGGGCGCGCCGCGACCTCGGATGGACCCCCACGGTCTCGCTGGCTGACGGGGTCACTCGGGTTCTCCGGTGGATCGAGGCAGGATCGCCGGACGAGGCCGCCTGGTAGCAGCGTGCCGGTCAGCGCGTGCTGGCCGACAACCAATAGGCTGGCGGCCATGGCGCGACCCGACGGGCGACGGCCCGACCAGCTGCGGGAAGTCAAGATCAGCCGGGGCTGGCTGGCGCACGCCGAGGGATCGGTGCTCGTGGAGTTCGGCGCGACCAGGGTGCTGTGCGCCGCGAGCGTGCAAGAAGAGGTGCCGCGGTGGCGCCGTGGCAGCGGTCAGGGCTGGGTGACGGCTGAGTACGCGATGCTGCCTCGCTCCACCAACACGCGCAGTGATCGCGAGTCCGTCCGGGGCCGGATCGGCGGGCGTACCCACGAAATCTCCCGGCTGGTCGGCCGGTCGCTCCGCGGCTGCGTCGACTACCGGGCGCTCGGCGAGAACACGATCATCATCGACTGTGACGTGTTGCAGGCCGACGGCGGCACCCGGACAGCCGCCATCACCGGCGGCTACGTGGCGCTGGCGGACGCCATTCAGTGGCTCACGGCCCGCATGCGCACGAAGGGCCAGCCGCTGGTGGCGTCCGTCGCTGCGGTGAGCGTCGGGATCGTCGACGACGAGCCGCGGCTCGACCTCTGCTACGAGGAGGACGTCGCCGCACAGACGGACATGAACGTCGTGTGCACCGGTGACGGACACTTCGTCGAGGTGCAGGGCACGGCGGAGCGGGGGTCGTTTGGCCGCCAACTGCTCGACGAGCTGCTGAACCTGGCTGTGGCCGGCTGCGCCGAGCTGACCAGCCTCCAGCGGGCGGCGCTCGAACAGCCAGCCCGCGGCGCATGAGCGGCACGGCGGCCGGTCCTGCCGCCCGGCTTGTCATCGCCACCGCGAATCCGGGCAAGCTGACCGAGCTCGCCCGGATACTCGCTGACGATCACGCAAACGTGGCGCTCGTCAGCCTGGCGGAGTTTCCCGGCGCACCGGACGTGGTCGAGACCGGGGTCACTTTCGCCGAGAACGCGCTGCTCAAGGCCCACGCCATCGCCGACTTCAGCGGGCTGCCGACGGTCGCCGACGACTCCGGCCTCTGCGTCGATGCGCTCAGCGGGATGCCCGGAGTGCTGTCCGCGCGCTGGTCCGGTCGCCACGGAGACGACCGGGCGAACCTGCGCCTGGTGCTAGCCCAGGTGACGGACGTGCCGGACGAGCGGCGTGGGGCTCGCTTCGTCTGCGCGGCGGCGCTGGTTTCGCCCGGCGGCGAGGAGCAGGTAACCGAGGGTGTGGTGACCGGAAGGCTGATTCGCGAGCCCCGCGGCCAGCACGGGTTCGGCTACGACCCGATCTTCGTGCCCGACGGCTTCGACGTCACAACAGCCGAGATGGACCCGGCCGACAAGGACAAGATCAGTCACCGCGGCCGGGCGTTGCGTGCACTTGCCCCTGTTATCCGGCGTTCCCTTGGCTAATGTCGGCACTCGGGAAGCAATGCAGAAGGGAACGGGCATGAGCGACAGGCGGCTGACTGCCGGAGACGAGGCGCCCGACTTCACCTTGCCGGACGCTGACGGCAACGAGGTGAGCCTGGCGTCGTTGCGCGGACGGCAAGTGATCGTTTACTTCTACCCGGCCGCGATGACGCCGGGCTGCACCAAGCAGGCGTGCGACTTCCGGGACAGCCTGTCCAGCCTGGCCGCGGCGGGGTTTGCGGTGCTCGGGATCTCTCCCGACGCGCCCGCCAAGCTGGCGAAGTTCCGCGACCGGGACGGGCTGAACTTCCCGCTCCTGAGCGACCCGCAGCACGCGGTCCTGACTGCGTACGGCACCTGGGGCGAGAAGATGATGTACGGCAAGAAGTCGGTCGGCGTCATCAGGTCGACGTTCGTTATCGGCCCCGACGGCAGGATCGAGCGGGCCCAGTACGGCGTGAAGGCCACCGGCCACGTCGCCCGGCTGCGGCAGGAGCTCGGCGTGTGACGTCGCGGCCGTAGCCCCGGGGCCGTAGCCCAACGGCAGGAGGCACAGGATTTAGGTTCCTGGCAGTGTGGGTTCGAGTCCCACCGGCCCCACCAAGTTGGTCATTGCACGAACACCCGACACTTCGCCGCGCTGTCGGTGTGGTCTGCGGCCGTGGTCTGTGGGATGCGGAAGACCGGAACGACCCGGCCCGGCCCGGTGATCTTGACGTTAGCGACCAGCGCCTCGATGAGCGCCTTGCGCTGGGTGTAAGTGCCCGCGCCGACGATCTCGTCGATGTGGTCAGCGACCTGGCGGAGCGTGGCGGGAGGCAGTGGTGCGGGTACATCGGTGAGCTCGCGTGCGAGCTCGTCGCGGTGGGCGCGTAGCTGGTGTGAGCGGGCTTTGAGCTGCGCGAGCCGCCCGGCGAGGTCTTCAGAGTCGAGGGCGCCGCTCTCAAACGCGGCCAGGTAGCGGTCGAGCGCCGCTCCTGTCCGGGCTAGCTCGTGTTCTGTCGCAGCCAGTTCTGCACGCCTGCCCTCGTTGGCGGCAGCGTGGCTGGCCTGTGCTGCGGCGACGGCGTCAGCGATCAGCGCGTGCTGGCCGCGGTAGAAGCTGGCGAGCGCGCCGGTGACCGCGTCCTCGATGGCGTCCGCATCGATCCGCTGCGCGCCACATGTGAAGGTGTCGTACCGTGTGCGCCGGTAGCAAGAGTAGTACCGGTAGACCCTGGTCTTGCCGTGGGCGCGGGTGCCGAGCATGGGGCTGCCGCACGAGGGGCAGCGGATCAGGGCGGTCAGCAGGTAGTCGGAGCCGCTTGCCGCGCGCTTGGCGCGGTCCTTGCTTCTGGCGGCCAGAATCCGCTGCGCCTCGTCGAAGGTGTTTCCCTCCATGACCGGCGAGTGGCAACCGGTCGCGGTGATGCCGCGGAAGGACAGTTCACCCAGGTATACCCGGCTAGACAGTACCCGCAGCACCTGGTGCGCCGACCAGCGGCCGCTGGTGGTGGTGCGGTGCCCGCGCTCATTCAGCAGGTTTGCGATGCCACGGGCGCCGGCGCGCTGTCGGGTGTACAGGTCGAAGATCAGCCTGACGACCGCGGCCTCGGCTTCGTCGGGGACGAGTGTGCTGGTGGCGTGCCTGACTCGGTAGCCGAACGGGCGTCGGCCGCCCTTCCACTTGCCGGCGGCGGCTTTGCGTTCCATGCCGGCGATGACCCGGTCGATGATGGTGTCGCGTTCGAACTGGGCGAACATGCTGAGCATCTGCACCAGCATGCGGCCCATGGCGGTGGCGGTGTCGAACGGCTCGGTGGCCGACCGGAACACGACGCCCGCGTGGTCGAGTTCGTCGAGCAGGGTGACCAGATCGCGGAGGCTGCGGGTGAGCCGGTCGACCCGGTAGACCAGCAGCACGTCGATCAGCCCGGCCCTTGCGGTGGCGAGGGCGCGCTGCAGGCCGGGCCGGTGCGTGCTGGCGCCGGAGGCGTCGTCGGCGAACCGGGCGGCCTGCCGCCAGCCGGGCTGGGAGCCGATGTAGGAAGTGAGCCGCGCGTCCTGGGCTTCGATGGAGTACGGCTGGTGCTCGTCGTCGGTGGACCGGCGCACATAGACGCCAACCCGCACGTCAGCGCCGCGATCGGGAGTTGCGGGTTGCTGGTCCACAAGGCGTTTCATGACCGGCTCCGGTGTCTGCTGCGCGGTGAGCGCCGCGGATTGTCATGCGGCGTGGTCAGTGTCGCTCGCCGGGCCGGGAAGGGGAAGCGGCGCGGCGGAGTCCGGCTGGTCCTGGTTGTGCTGCCAGGCTGTGATGAGGGTGGCGAGCGCGATGATCACCTGCTCGCGTTGGTGGCCGCTCATCGGTTCGGTGGCGATGTGCTCAACGGCGGCGCGCTTGCTGGCCGAGTGGGGCATGGGCTGTTGCGCCCCCGCGCTGCCGCCAGATCGCTGCTACTTACAAATCCGGTTCCGGGGCGCCTTTTTGGCGTCACCGGAAGCACCAATTTGGAAACTCGGTCCGCGCCGCGTCCTGCCATGGTGCGGCAGCGTGATCTGCGGCGGACAACGGCGCGGTGCGCGCCCGACCGCTGTGCCCCGAGTTCAGGTCCGCCGCGGCTGGCGAGCACGCGCGACGTTCGCGCTGTACGCCGCGCAAAGGCCGCCGTGGGCTTGCCTGGGTCGCCAGCCGCGTGCGTGCCCGCTCGTCGGCGCCAACCTCCCGGCCCGCGCCGCCGCGCTGCATCGATCGGTTGATACCCACAATGGGTTATCAGTCTGGGAGCCCATCGGAAGGCCCAGATCGGCCGCTGCCAGCACGACTATGCGCTGCGGGGGTTCCGGTCTCAGCGGAACCAAGACCGGAGTATGAACTGGATAACCGAACCGTATCCGGTTTACCGCCATCCTGTCGGCTGCTTCCGCTGGTAGAGTGACGGTACGGTTGCTGCAACGTCATCGGCCTGCCAGCAGCGCATGCATGAAAATCTACTGTGATCTTACCGAGTGAACTACACGTGGTACGATCGGTCTGACCGTTAGGAGAATCCCGTGGAGACGCAAGGCAGCTCGCAGCCGGGAGGCGACGCAGGGAGACGGCGCCGCAGGCCGTCAACTGGTTACCCAGTGATCGACCTGGGCGAGGCCGCGTCGGTCCTGGTGCGAGCGTCGCAGCACGGCTGGGAACACACGGTCGCCGAGGTAGCGGGCTACATGGGGCACGCGACCGTGAACAGCGGAGCGTTCCGGGCGAAGCTCGCCGCACTGCGTGACTACGGGCTGGTATC
>JASHOE010000038.1 GCA_030041275.1 Streptosporangiaceae bacterium | reverse complement strand
CACCGTCGTGGCCGCGAACCCGGTCGAGCGGACGTTCAAGGTGGTCCGCAAGCCGGCCGACGGGCTGGCGTACGCGCTCGCCATCGCTGACAAGCACCGGGTGACCTACGAGCAGCTGACCCGGCGGCTCGGATCATGAAAGCGCACCTGCTGTATCCCGACGCCGACTTCGACCTTAAAGCGGACCTCGCGCCGGGCCACGGCGACCTGGTCCAGGATCTCGAGCTGAGCACCGTGCTTACGGCGATGGCCGGCGACGACAAGTTCCGGCGGGACGTGTCCGCTCGGGTCCTGCTGACGAGCTGCACCGACCCGGCGGTCATCCGCTACCGCCAGCAGATCCTCGCCGATTGCATCTCCCACCCCGACGTCATCCGGCAGATGTACAACACCTCGGTCAGCACGCTGCGAGAAAAGCGCCGGGTCTGGGGATTTCTGTCCTCGCGCAATCCGTCCACCATCCTGTCGGCGGCGGTAAACCAGCTCGACGTCCTGATCACCGGGCTCAGGCAGTTGCGCCGACTGGCCGACGAAAACGCGGACGCGTTCCAGTCCGCCGGGCTGACCGCGCTGTTCGACAGCCTGCAGCGCGACCTAGACGACGAGTACTTCGAGACTCTCGCCCAGCACCTCCGGCAGCTGCGGTTCACCGGCGGCGTGCCGATCAGCGCCGAGCTCGACCGGGACAACAGCGGCATCAACTACGTGCTCCGTTCTGGCAGCACGCGACGCGGCTGGAAAGAGCTGGTCGGCATCGAGGCCAGGTCGGTCTACTCGTTCACCTTGCACCCGCGGGACGAGGCGGGCGCCCAGGCCTTGTCGGACGTCACCGCGCGCGGCATCAACCTGGTCGCCAACGCGGCGGCGCGGTCGGCCGACCACGTCACCAGCTACTTCACCATGCTGCAGACGGAGCTCGCGTTCTACGTGAGCTGCCTCAGCCTGCATGACCAGCTGACCGCGCGGGACGTGCCCGTGACCTTCCCGGAACCAGTCTTCGACCAGCCCACCGCCGACCACCCCGCCGGCGGCGAGAAGGCCGGCGGCGAGAAGGCCGGCGGCTGGTCGGCCGACGGGCTGCCACCCTGGCCGCAGTTGAGCTGCACGGATCTGCGGGACGCGAGCCTCGCGCTGCGAATCGACCGGGTGGTTGGCAACGACATCGACGCGGTTGGCAAGCCGCTGGTGATCATCACCGGCGCCAGCTCCGGCGGCAAGTCGACGTTCCTGCGCAGCGTCGGAGTCGCCCAGCTCATGATGCAGGCCGGCCTGTTCGTCACCGCGCAGTCGTTCCGGTCCAGCATCTGCCGGCAGGTGTTCACGCATTTCATCCGCGAAGAAGACGCCTCGATGGTCAGCGGGCGCCTGGATGAGGAACTGGCGCGCATGAGCGTGATCGCCGACCGCCTGAGCCCGAACTGCCTCGTGTTGTTCAACGAGTCGTTCGCCGCGACCAACGAGCGGGAGGGATCGGAGATCGGCCGCCAGGTGGTGCGCGCGCTGCTGCAGGCTGGGGTCCGGGTGTGCTTCGTCACCCACCAGTTCGACTTCGCCGACAGCTTCTATCGCCAGCAGCCAGACAGCACCGTGTGCCTGCGGGCGCCGCGCCAGCCGGATGGGCAGCGGACGTTCCGCCTCGAGGTCGCCGAGCCACTGCCGACCAGCTTCGGGCAGGACATCTACTACCGGATCGGCGGCTGGCTCGGCGAACAGGAAGCCCGCAACGTCTGGGATTCTCAGCGATAGTTGCTGAGAATCCCATACGTTGATGATGCGGCGGCCAAGATCGGCTAGACCGCGGCAATCAGGTAGGCGACGAGCACTGCGACGAATACGTACAGCAGATACAGGTTGACGTCCCCAGACTGCAGCGGCCGGACGAAGTCAGCCAGCCACTCGACTGCCCGGATCACCGGCTGGTACAGGTATCGCTCGAAGACCGGCGTGACCGCCGTCTCGTAGTGCACCGGCCCGGACCGGCCGGCCGGGTCATCGGACGCACGCTGCACCGATACCGACGGCCGGTAGAGCGCGTCGAAAGTGACCCTCGTGGGCGCCGAGAAGGTCATCGCCGAATACTGCATCCGCGGCCGGAACGCCAGCATCCCGCCGTCCCAGACCGGCACCACAACGGACCCGCCGCGAGGCCGCCCGGCCAGGTAGATCAGTATCGGCACCACCGTCACCGCGGCGAGGAACACTGCCAGGTACGTGGGCGAGAATCCGGCGAAGTTGAGGTGCGCCGGGATCACGGTCAGCTTGCCAGGCAGCAGCACCGGCCGCAGCGCCACCCCGGTAGCCGTGCGCACCGCGTTGGCGAGGCCAATCAGCAGCACCGGCGCGCCGACGGCCAGCGCCACGCAGGCGGTCGCGAGCAGGGCCGGCCCGGCCACTGGCTGGCCCCGCTCGGTCGCCGCCGCGGCCTGCCGAGTACGAGGCATGCCGAGGTAGGGGATGCCGTAGCCGCGCACGAACGCGTAGATCGCGAGGCCCCCGGTCAGGCCGAGGGTGCCAGCGGCGAGCACGATGAGAATGGCCACCAGGTGGCTGCCGGTTCGGAAGCCCTGGAACAGGCCCTGAAAGATCAGCCACTCGCTGACAAAGCCGTTGAGCGGCGGCAGCGCGGCGATGCCGAGCGTACCGACGAACGCGATCACCCCGGACCGCGGCATCAGCCGGGCCAGGCCGCCGAGCCGGTCCATATCGCGCGTGCCGGCCGCGTGCTCGGTCACTCCGGCCTCGAGGAAAAGCAGCGTCTTGTACGTGCCGTGGTTGAGCACGTGGTACAGGCCCGCCAGCAGCAGGAACGCCCACAGCGCCCGCTGACCGTAAGCAAGGAATGTCATCGCGGCGCCGAACGCGGTCACGATAATGCCGATGTTCTCGATCGTGGAGAACGCGAGGAACCGCTTGATGTCCCGCTCCCCCAGTGCGTACAGGATCCCGATCGCCGCGGTCAGCGCGCCGATCGCCATGGTCACGACACCGCGCCAGGCCGGACCCTCAGGCAGCAGCCGGAATGCGAACAGCGCGATGCCGTAGACGCCCATCTTGGTGATGACGCCGGACAACAGCGCCGAGCCGTCCGCTGGTGCTACCGGGTGCGCCGCAGGCAGCCACACGTGCAGCGGGACGAGTCCCGCCTTGAACCCGAAACCCGCGAGCGCCAGCAAGTAGGCGGCGTCCCGCCAGGCGCCAGGCACCAGGTGCGCCCGCGCGGCAATCAGCCCGAGGTCCATGGTGTGCGTCTGGGTCGCCAGGATCACGAACGCGGCCACGATGAGCACGAAGCCGACCTCAGACAGCGCCAGGAACCAGAACGCACCACCGGCGACCTGAGGGCTGCGCGGCCGGTGCAAGATCAGCGCATAGCACAGCAGCGCCATCGACTCCCACGCCACCAGGAACGTAAGCACACCGCCGGCCGAAAGCACGGCAAGGCTGGCGAGCAGCGCGAGGTTGTAGGCGCACAGGTACACCGCTGTCCCCACGGCGGGCGCGTCCGTCGGGTCATCCCCCGGTGATGCAGCGGACGCTTTTTTCCGGGAACGGGGTAGATACAGCCCGATCCCGACCGCAACGACGCCGAGCAGCACCGCGAAGACGCCGGACAGGCTCGTCGTCTGCAGCTGCAGGGTGCCAACCACCGGAGAACCGCCCAGCGACACCAGCCGGGATCCGGGCGCGACCAGGGCGGCGACGCCGCCACAGAGCGCGGCCACGCCGCCCAGCGCGGATAGCCCGCACCCCACCCGCAGCACCGGACCGCCGGCTGTGGTCAGCAACCCCGCTAGGGCGGCCGCCGCCCAGATGCCGGCCGCGACCGCGAACAGGATCAGCGCGGTCATGCCATACCCGCCGCGATGAAGCTCTGCGTGCCGGTCTGCTCCGCCAGCCTGCCGACCGCCACTAGGAGGCCCTGCAGCAGGGCGAGCGGACTGGGCGGGCAGCCAGGAATCCATACGTCGACCGGCAGGACCCGCTCGACGGAGCCGTAGCTGAACGCGTCCGGCTGATAGACGCCGCCGAGCGCGCACGCGCCAGTCGCCACCACCAGCTTGGGCGCCGGCATGGCGTCATAGGTCTTGCGCGCCGCCGTCGCGAATGCCCGCAGCATCGGCCCGGTGACCAGCAGCAGGTCCGCGTGCCGCGGCGCTGGGGTGTAGAAGAAGCCGAGTCGGTGCAGGTCGTAGTGCGGCGCGGCGAGCATCCGGATCTCCTGCTCGCAGGCCGCGCACGAGCCGGTGTCGAGCGTCCTGATGTGCAGGCTGCGACCGAACTGGCGGGCCACGGCGCGGCGCAAGTCCTCCGCAGCCTGTTCGGGCGTCGCGGCTGGCGGCAGTGTCTCCTGATCTATGGTCATGGGCGTGCCTCCCCCTTGAGCGGGATGCGCTTGACGAGCGCCGTCCTGGTGGCGGCGGCGAGCTCGAAGACGCCGCTGCTGATCGCGGCGTCGGGTGCGTGTTCCTGGCACCGGCCACACGCGGTGCACGCGCCGACATCGAACACCAGCTGACCACCGTCTCGGGCCAGCGCGCGGCTCGGGCAGGTCGCCACGAGGCCATCCGCGACCTCGCGGGTGAGCGCGCCCGACCGGAAGGCCGGCGGTGTTGGCAGATGGGAAGCCGACGAGTCCGGCCGGGCGGGGTACCGCGTGGTGACCACACCGCGGCGCAGCCCGCGGGCGAACCACAATGGCATGGCGACCTCCTCCTCCTGAACCGTTACCGTGCCGTGCCAGCGACCGTCAGCCAGAAGCTGGCCTCGATGATCGGGATGTCGGTGAAGACGTTCTGCGACCGGCATGCATCGTCGAAGCCGCGCCAGTTCCGGACCGAAGCCGGGCGGAGCCGGGCCCGGCTGATCCGACCGGAGTCGTCAAGCTGGACCCAGGCGAGCGACTCGCCGCGAGACGACTCAGCCCAGCCCAGTCCGGACCGGCTGCCGGGACCCGGCGGCGGCTCGAGCTGACCCGGCCCGAGCTCACCCGGCCCGCCCAGCTCACCCGCCCCGCCCAGCTGACCCGCCCCGCCCAGCTGACCCCGCAGCCCTGAGTGTTCGACGCCGTCGGCGTCGAGCAGCGCTTCGATCAGCCGTACCGAGTCAGCCGTCTCGGCCAGCATGACGTTCAGCCTTGCCAGCACGTCGCCGCCAGTTTCGTGAGCCACTTTCGGCAACGCCCCGGCTGCACCGCCGCAGGGGTGGTCGGACCGGGTGTCGGCGCCGATGCCACTGCCCCGGGCGACCGGGCCGACCAGGCCGAGCCGACTCGCATCCTCGGCCGTCACGATCCCCGTGGCCTCGAGCCGATCCAGAAACGAGTTAGTGGCCAGCAGCGCGTCGGCCGTCCGGCGGAGTTCCCCGTAGGCGATCGGCAGCCCTGCGCGCAGTGCTGCAGCGTCAGGCGTCCTCCGCACGCCGCCGATCGCAAGCACGTTGAAGAGGTACCGGTGCCCGAACACCGCCGCGTTGAGTCGCAGCAGGTGCTCGAGCGCGATCTCGGCTGCCGCGCGGCCGACGGCCAGCCCGCACGCCTGGCACAGCGCGGCGATCGCAGCAGCGTGGTTGTACAGCCGCTCCAGTTCCAGCGCGATGCCGCGGATCGCGGTCGCGGCCGGGGTTGGCTGCAGCCCGAGCGCGGCCTCGGCCGCGGCGGCGAAGGCCCAGCCGTTGCCGATCGCGCCAAGACCCTCGGCCCGCTCGACGTGGAACAGCGTCTCCTGCGTGGTCTGGCCCTGAGTCCGCCACTCGATGCCGCGGTGCTTGTGCCAGGTGAACAGGTACAGGTCGACGAGCTCCTCGCCGCTGGTCACCAGGCCGTAGTAGAGCGACTCCACCCCGACCTGGCGGACCGGGCCGAACGGGAACTCAAACGCCTGTCCGCCGACGACGTGCGGCGCGTGCACGTCCTGCGGCGGCTCCGCCGGTGCGCGGCCGAGGCGCGGCAGGTCGATGTCAGCCTGCGGCGGCGTGGCGATTCGGTTCAGCGGCTTGCTGCCGGACGGCCGAATGCCGAACTGCTCGTAGATTTCGCACTCCTCCGCGAACGCTGCGGGTGCGATGTCCGACAGGGCGGGGTAGCGCGAGCCGACGACCGGCGTCTCGGTGATCAGGTAGCGCTGGTCGTGATCGAGTGCCCAAACCGCGCGGAGCATCACTGGCTCGGCGCCAGCCGCAAACAAGTCGGCGAGCCGTGCCCCCGGCCGCCGAACCAGTTCCGAGGTCACTGCCTCCAGCTCGGCTTCCGGCACGCTGGCCACCGCGACAGGTCCGTCAGGAGGGTCCGCGCCGGCCATGACCGCAGGCACGCGCTGCGTGTCTCGGGTGACCGCGGTCATCACAGCACTGCGATCGAGTGGCTGATGAGCGAGCCGAGCCCGGCCGGGATCCAGAGGCCGAGCATGAGGAGCGCCACGAGGCCAACGGCGACCGGGAGCACCGCTGTCAGCGCTGTCCCGCGGCTGGGGTACGGACTCGCACTCGATGCGGGTGCCGCGCTGGCCGGCTGGGACGACCCCCCGCCGAGCTCCGGGGCCATCGGCTCGCCGACAGCCATCCCCGTAGTGGTCCGGGCGAACGCCACGAACGCGACCGCGAGCAGGACCAGCAATAGCAGCGGCAGCACCGGACTGGCCCCGGCGAAGCCGGCCCGCACGATGGTGAACTCGGACAAGAACAAGCCGAACGGCGGCGAGCCGAGCACGGCGAACGATCCGAGCAGCAGCGCCGCGCCGGTGATCGGCACGCCGACGAGCAGGCCGCGCACCCCGGCGGACTCCCTGGTGCGGTAGCGCAGGGCGACGTCGCCGCTGGACAGGAACAGCACGGCCTTGGCGATCGCGTGGTTGAGCGTGTGCAGCAGCGCGCCGTACAGGCCGAGCACCCCGCCGAAGCCGAGCGCGACCGCGATGATGCCCATGTGCTCGACCGACGAGTAGGCGAACAGCCGTTTGAAGTTGCCTCGTCGCACCATGAACAGGACGCCGATGACCACCGACAGGAAACCGAAGACCAGTAGCACGACGCGCGGGAACTCCTCGCCAAGTCCCGCCTTGGCGATGGCGAGGAACCTGATGATCGCGTACATGCCCGTGTTGAGCAGCGCAGCCGACAGCATCGCGCTGGCCGGGCTCGGCGCCTCAGCGTGCGCGTCCGGTAGCCAGGTGTGCATCGGCGCCAGCCCGACCTTGGTGCCGTAGCCGACGACGGCGAGCAGGAATGCGAGCCGCAGGCTCGCGGGCGCCAGCGCGCTCGCGTGTGCGAACAGGTAGGGCCAGGTGAGCCTCAGGTCGGCAGCCAGATGGAGTGTGCTCGCCGAGTAAAACAGGAACAGCGTGCCCGCGAGTGCGATGGTGACGCCGAGCGAGCTGATGATCACGTACTTCCACGCGGCCTCGAGCGAGCTGGCCTTGCCTTCGAGGCCGACCAGTGCGGCGCTGGCCAGCGTGCTCGCCTCGATGAGCACGAACAGCAGGCCGAGGTTGCCGGTCTCCAGTGACGCGAGCATCAAGGTGGCGAATAGGCCGAAGAAGACGTAATACAGCCGGACCTGAAAGCCAGACAGCCGACCCCCGGCCTGCTCGGCCGACACGTAGCCCACCGATCCCGTGGCCGCAAGCACGGTGACGAGCGCGACGGTGAGCAGGAAAAAGCAGCTGAGCGAGTCGATATACAGGAATCCGCCGAACCCGCGGAGCGGCGCCCGGTGCAGCTGTCCGATGACGAGCCATACGGCAGCTGCGAGCGTGACCCCGGCGCCCGCCGCGCTCGCCCACCCGGCCACCCGCGCCCGCGCGCCCACGGCCGCGGCGATGCTGCCGGCCAGCGGCCCAGCCAGCACGATGATCGCGAGAATCGTCATCCCTGCAGCTCCCTCAAGTCGGCGGCGCTCGCGCTCGCGAGCTGGCGGGTCAAGCCGGACACGAACACGAGCATGATCAGCACGCCCGCCACGACGTCGAGGAAGATCCCGGCCTCGACGATGAACGGGAACGTGGCCACGAGCGTGATGGCACCGAGGAAGACGCCGTTCTCGACGATCAGCCAGCCGACCAGCTGTGCGACCGTATGCCGTCGCACCACCATGGCGAGCGCACCGAGCAGGATCACCGCTGTCGACAGCGGGACCACGGCCGCGGCGACCAGGCCATGCGGCAGCAACTGCGGCCGGGTGACCAGGTAGGCAAACGCGGTCAGGCCACCACCCGCGATCAGCGAGGTGGACAACCCGGTCGACAGTGCGGCGTCACGCTTCAGGTCGAGGCGGCGGATCAGCAGCCGGCGCGCCGCGAGCGGGATCCCGATCCCCTTGATCGCCAGCGTCGCGACGGCCAGCACCCACAGCTCCACGCTGCCGAAGGCGTAGGCGGCGACCGCAGCCGCGAACGACAGCACCACCGACTGCGCGCCGTAGTACGCGACGTACCGGTTGAACAGCTTGGACCCGAGACACGCGAAAGCCAGCAGCAGGATGAGCACGCCGGACAAGTCGAGCAGCACTCCAGGGACGCTGGTGGCCGACAGATTCTGCACCGATCACGCCCCGATCACGTAGGAGGTGGCAACGCCGACGAGCGCGAGCAGGAACGCGGCGCCGAGGAACTCGGCGATCCGGAAGAACCGCAGCTTGGCAAACGAGGTGTCGATGATGACGATGGCGAGGCCGCACAGCGCGAGCTTGCCAAGCAGCGCCGGTATGGCGAGCAGGACCGCAGGCAGGTCGGCGCCGTTGCCGAGCCCCCACGGCAGCACGAACACGTTCATGAAGATCGACGAGAGCAGGAACAGCTTCATCCAGCTGCCCCACTTCATCAGTGCATAGGGCCGGCCAGAGTACTCAAGCACCCGGCTCTCCTCGATCATCGATATCTCGGTCGTGCCGCCGTGGCTGTCGATCGGAATCCGGCCGTTCTCAACCAGCACGATCATGAAGAACGCCAGCAGCCCGAGCAGGTGCGTCGGCAGCACCAGCGCATACGGGGAACCGGCGATCGCGTGATTCATCAGGTACGGGTTGTCGGAGGCGGACACCGCTCCCACGGTGAAGAACACCAAGATCAGGGCGGGCTCGGCCATGCTGCCGATCCAGCTCGCCCGGCTGGCACCGAGACCGCCGTACGGGCTCGCGGTGTCCAGGCCAGCGAGCGATGTCATGAAGCTGGCCAGCGCCAGCACGAACGCTCCGCCGATAAGGTCGGCCAGGAACGCGAGCGGCAGCGGTGTGTTGGTGACGACGGGCACAATGACGGAGACGGTGAGGTAGCAGGCGAACGTCACGAACGGCGTGACCGTGAACACCCAGGACGCCTGGTCGCTGGTAGCGCTGCCCTTGCGCAGCAGCTTGGCCAGGTCCCGATAGGGCTGTAGAACGCTCGGCCCGCGCTTGGACTCGACGATCGCCTCAGCCCTGGCCAGCACGCCCGCATAAAGCGGCGCACCAGCGAGCACGACCAGGCTCTGCAGAACCTGGGCAAGGACAGCCGACAGCAATATGACCTCCACCTGGGCGGCGGTACACCGTGCAGGTAGAGGCCATCAGTCAGGACCAGCCCTGACGCTACGCGAGCCTCATCGCGTGCTGGTCAGCATACACATCACGTTGGTGCCGCGGTAGCTGCGATGCCAGCCGCCACGACCCGCGACAGGGTGACAGGCTTCAGTACCACGAGTCCGCTGCCGATCAGTTGATCCAGGATCGGCATGAACGCACGGACCTTGGCCGCGTCATCGGTGATCTCGATGAGCACTGGCTCGGATCCGCGGGACCACATGAGGCCAGGCGAGCGCAGCCTTCCCGCTGCGCCAAAACCGGTCAGGCCGCGGATCGCGGTGGCGCCGCTGAGCCCGGCGGCCCGTGCCCGGTCGATGATCTCGCAGTAGAGCGGGCGGCTGCCAAGCCTGTCACCGGCCCGCACGTACACCGAGAGCTGCAGCATTTCGCTGCGGACGAGCTCGCCGTCGTGCTGGCGGGCGGAGCGGCGATTCACCGAGCGCTCAGCAGCAGAACCGGCACTGAGCAGGCCTGGGCGGCTCGGTCAGCAACGCGGCCGAGTCGGCTCTTCCGCCGCGCCCCGTCGCCGTGCCGGCCAAGCACGAGGATGTCGAACCCGTGCTCTTCCGCGTACGCCGTCACTACCTGACCAGGGCTCTCATGGTCGCAGTACACCACTTGGACGCTCATGCGGACCGCGCTGTCTAGCCGATGGCCGCGCGCCAGTTCGCCGAAGAGTGCTTCCGCCTCGCGCCGCAAACCCGCGGTCTCGCCGTCTTGACCGTCTCCCTCCGCAGGCAGTGCCTGCGGCACGACGCAGAGGGCGACTACGTGGCCGCCATCACGCGCTACGACAGCGGCGGCCACGCCGAGCGCCTCGGCAGCGTCCGGCGAGCCGTCAAAGCCCACCAGGACCCGGCGGAACGGGCCGACGGTCCGCACAGTCTCCGCCTCCACTCCCGGTCGCGAAGTAGAGGCCATCAGCGAGTCCCGTTCGCGGTTATGGCGAGCCTCATCGCCCACGGTCATTGTGCCGGCGCCGCCGCGGAACGGCAAGTGCCGAATTGCGGCCCTTGACCAGCCGGTGTCACCGTTGCCAGACTTGCTGCCCGGCGAAGGGGCTCGCCTCAACCGCGGCAGCCGCCGATGACGGTCCCTGCATCCGCGAACTGGCGGTGAGGGCGGCGGTTGATGTCTCAGGTAAGCGAGGACGAGGTTCTGCTGTTGTGGCGGTCGCTACGGGCGTTCCGTTCCGGACGGCGCCCGCCGTGCCGGCCACAGGGCAGTCCCGCTCGCAGTCCCTGCCCGCTACACGACAGCTGCCCGCGCTGGCGCGGCCAGCCCGACGACTGGGCCGCCAGCCTGGACGAAACCATTGCGGCGACCGACCTCCGGCGCGGCTCATGGCCGTGCAGCAGGCTACTGGAGCTGCTGTCACCGGACCTGACCAGGATCGGCCCGTGACACCGGTCCAGTCGGACGGCTAGCGTGCCCGCCGCGACGCCGCTGCCGCGGGGGCCGTCAGTCCTGACGCTCTACAGCGCGATGGATCTGCTGACCAGCCCCGGCTGTCCCGTCTGCCGCTACGCGGCCGAGGCTAGCGATCGCTACCTCCGATGGTTCGCGCTCGAGGGGCACGCCCAGCCGGACACCATCACCAGGCTGTGCGGCAGCCTTGGCACGTGCGCGAGTCACACGCGCAGACTGATGAGCCAGCCCGGTGCCTCCGTCCGGCTCACCGCCGTGTACCGGTACGTGGTGATGGCAGCCAGGGACCGGCTCACCGGCCGGGCAGAGCGGCTTCCGGCGTGCCCGGCGTGCGATCACGACACGGCGGCCACTGGTCGCGCGCTGGACACGCTGATCGAGGGCCTCTCCGACCAGGCGACGCGGTACCGCTGTCGACAGCTCGGCGGGGTGTGCCTGCCGCACCTCGCCACGGCAGCGACGACCGCACGACGCGAACCGGTGGCCTGGCTGACCGAGACGATGCGGGACGCGATCGGCAAGGTCGGCACCCCACGCTATGGCTGGGTCGTCGGCACCGATCCGGATGCGGAGGCCCGAGCCGCGCTCCGCAGCGCACTGCGTTCGACCGGCGGGTGGACCCCGGTTGCCTGTGCACCCTGTCTGGCCGGCGCGCACGCCGAACGGAATGCGCTGGAGCGGCTGGCTGGGCCCGCGATCGACGCGCCAGACCCGAGCCTCGTGCTGTGCGCTGGCCATCTCGCGGACGCCGCTACGGCGGCGGGCCACGACAGCGGACCCGTCCTGGTGGCCTGGCAGGCTGACTGCCTGACGGCCCGCATAGCCGCCAGGCCGACACGCTGGCTGCCCGCCGGTCGGCAGCGGCGGACGGTCGGCGATTGCGCCGTGTGCCAGGCGCGCGATGCTGCCGCGCGGCGCACGCTCGCGGACGGCACCGCCGCGGCCCAGGCCGGTACCGGACCAGCGCTCTGCGTCCGCCATCACCTAAGCCTCCGGGCGGCCAACCCACGGGCCGGTGACGCGCTAGCGCGCGCAGTCGTCAACGCAGCCGACGGGTTGATCAGTGACCTGGCCGACGCGTTCGACCGCGCAGCCGCGGCTCGGAGCCGCGGTGCCGCGGCCCGGGACTCCGGCGCCTGGCGACGCGCGGCCGCATTTCTCGACGGAGCCGTCTTCGGCGGCCTTCAGGCCGGTGCTCAGTAATGTCAGCCGGGTGCCGTCACCGGCGTGGCCGTCCAGGCCAGCACGCCAGCGGCGCAGGAAGGGCGACCGGCCGCCTGCAGACCGCCGAGCTACGCCCTGAGTGTGCAGCAAGCGCAGGATCGTCTGTGACGGCTGGCCAGTGAGCAACTCTATGTGGCGGACCGACAGACCGCAGTCGACGTACAGCTCGCTGGCCAGCTCGGGGCTCAGCTGCACGGGGATCGGGAACCGCTGCCAGATGGCCCCGCCGGCGGGGCGGCGCGCGATGCCGTGCCGCGTGAGCGCGCGCTGTACGAGCAGATCGGCGTACAACGCGTCGATGAGCTCGATCGCAGCTGGCCCGGTGCTGGGTTCTGGCCCGCCGAGCCGAACCGGAAAGCCCTCGTCATGTGCGGCCCGAAGGACGATCTGACCGGACACGCCGAGCAGCCGGCCCACGTCTGCCGCCGACAGCCCGGCTCCGACGTAGAGTTCGGCGACCGCGTCAGCGGGAACGCTGCGACGGTCCTCCCGGTTGAGCCGTCCCCTGGTCCTCATCCGGACGCCGCGCGCCCGCAGCCGATCCCGCACCGTGCGATCTGGCACGCCGGTGATGGCCGAGATCTGGGCCGTGGTCAGGCCTGCCTCGACATAGAGCCCCGCCATCAAGTCTGTTGCCGCTGCGTCTTCCTCGCTGAGCGGCCGCCGCCGGCCAGCTCCCCTCGGCTTCACCGGCACTCTGGCCTGAGCGAGTAGCCGGCCGACCCGCTGTCGGCTCATCCCTACGAGCTGACCGATCCGGTAGGTGGACAGGCCCTCACACAGGTACAGGTGGCTGACGACGATAGTCAACTCGGCGCTCGGGCTATGGCGCGGCGACACCACGGAAAGCGCGTGCGGGCAGCCCAAGGCTTCACCACGTGGGCGCAAGACGCCGACCTCCCTGCCTTGAGGCAGGGACCGTTGGCGGCGTCTCCGCAGTTACGGCGAGCCCCTCCGCCGTTGCGTGTAGCGTAACTGAACTTCGCAGTCTCGCCCATAGCCGGGCGGGACGGCTCAATGGGATACCTCAGGCACCGAACTGTCGAGAACACTGCGGCCCGCCGCACAGTGGTCGTCGCGGCGCGCCCGATCCGGTGAGCCGGCACCCTCACACCGATGTCCAGTCCCCGCGTTCCCATTGCCCTAGCCGCGCCGACGTTGCGGACCTTGACACAAGCCAGAATCTCGAGTTTAGATAGCTTGAGATATCTAAGTCGGAGGTAAGCGGCGTGGTTAAGGTAACTCTCGAGGTACCCGAAGAACTGCTCGGCGACATCTACATAGCGGTAGGCAAGGTCCTGTGGCAGGGCTATGAAGAAGACCCAGAGACGCAGCTGGCGCCTGACCCCGAGCCCGTCGGTGACACCGACGAAACGGAGGCGTGAAACGCATGGTCGAAGTGACGTTCGAGGTGCCCGAGCGGCTGCTCGGCCAGTTCTACACGGCCGTCGGCGTCGTGCTCAAGCACGCGCAGAACGCCGACCGCGAGCCGGACGTCCTTGACTGGGACGTCATGGCCTTCGACGACGAGCTGGCCAAGATGGTCTGGCGGAGGTTCAGCCCCCGCGCGCAAGCGGTCTTCTCGGTGCTCATGGACAACCCGGGCGAAGCCATCCCGGCGGACGAGCTCGCCGCCAAGGTCGGCCTGGCCAACGGCCGACACGGGCTGGCTGGGGTGGTGGCCTGGCCGAGCCGCCAGTGCGCCGAGGCGCACCGCGTGCCGCTCTTCCGGTACGAAGCGGCGGACAAGCCCGGCGAGACCGGTGCCTACTGGATGGACCCGAGGACGGCGAAGCTGTTCCTCGCCGCACGCGCCAGTCATCTTGGGCTGCAGGCCGAAGTCCGCGCGGTAGGCCACTGACTGGCCGGATCGCCCAGAGTCGGCCCGCATGTCCTGATGGCGCTGGAAGATACGGACGGATCATGACAACCGGGCTGATCGCATCCCCAGTCGTGGATGGATAGGGCGGCGTTCCGTGTTCTGGTGCTTTCACTGTTACGCGATCAATGACCATCCGAGCGGGCCTTGCCGCGCCTGTGGCGAGCCGGTCGAAGCGCCGGCCGGCCTATCCAGGACCGAGAGCCTGATCTGGGCACTCCGACACCCCGACGGCGACCGAGCCGTGCTTGCAGCCAGAGCCCTCGGCTGGCTCAGGGCAGCGGAGAGCGGCCCGGCCCTTCGTGCGGCCGCGGAATCCGGCAGGGACATTTACCTGCGGGCGGCGGCCCTCGAGAGCTTGCTTGCGATCGAGGGTGCCACCGCGCTGCGGCCATGGCTGGAGGAGCTGAGCCGCGTTGGGTCCTTTAACGTGCGGGCCATCGCCAGGCGCGCGCTTGAGGCAGTTGGCGGAGCTTCCGGGTCCGATCAGGATGCGCAGCAGCCGTAGCTCGATCGATGGGCGGCTCTCCCCGCTGCCTGCACCTCGATAGCGCGACCCCCCACGAGGCCCGCACGGACTGCAGCCAGGCGAAGGGCCTAATGACCTATCCTGGAGGCAGTGGCGAGCCCACTCGGCGGTGGATCCCGCCGTAAGCCGGCGTTTGCGCTGGCTGCGCTGCCTCATGGCCGATGGGTCCTGCGTCTATGACGGAAGGGACCCGGCGTGATGGCATTCAGGTGGCCTCGCACGGGAGCTGACGACCCGAGGGCCCACGACCCTCGCGTGCGGGCCGCCGCCTCAGTAGCTGCACTGGCGGGCGTCGCTGTGCTCGCCTCCCAGCTGAACGATGGCTGGCTCACCGCGATCGATCAGGCTGTCGTCGGCGCGGTCGCGCGGCGCCGAAGTGCCGCCGCGATTCGCGCCGCGCACGCTGTCAGCGCGCTGGCGGAGCCGACGGCGGCTATGTTTCCACTTGCGATCGCCGCCGCCACGGCGGCCCGGCGCGGTGGCTGGCAGGCCGCCTGCCAGCCGTGCGTGACCGTGATAACCGGTATGGCCATCCGCCGCAGAGTGTCGCAGGTTGTCGCACGACCGCGGCCGCCCGCGGCCAACTGGCTGATCGAGCCGGAGGGCTTCAGCCTGCCGTCCAAGCACACCTCGCTTGCGGCGCTGACGGCGGGAGCCTGTGCCGCCGCCCTTGGCGCGAACCGCGTGGTCTGCGATTCCACGGTCGTCGCGGCCGCTGCCGGGGTCGGCGCGAGCCGGATCTGCCTGGGCGTGCACTGGCCTAGCGACGTCGTCGCGGGCTGGCTGTTCGCCGTCGGCTGGCTTGATCTGGTCAGATTTGCTGCCCGCCGCGGACGCGGACAGGACCGCTCCCAGGACGGACTCGCAGCAGCAGCAGGGAGAACGTCATGAACCTGCCCGATGGCATCGCGTTGCGGTGCTCAGCCGTGGTTACGCACGGTCCCCACGTGCTCCTCGTCCGCCGCGTGGGCGGTGCTGGGAACACC
Organism: Streptosporangiaceae bacterium; assembly: GCA_030041275.1. Lineage (GTDB taxonomy): Bacteria > Actinomycetota > Actinomycetes > Streptosporangiales > Streptosporangiaceae > JAJYUU01. The sequence goes on along the minus strand of JASHOE010000038.1, from coordinate 7,462 downwards.
TGGGCACTGCCCGGCGGAACGCCGCGCCAGGGCGAGAGCATGGCCGCCTGTGCACGGCGTGAGGTGCAGGAGGAAACCGGACTGCACGTGGATCCGTCCGGAGTGGCATTTGTGCTCGAGGTCCTCGCACCAGAAGGCGGCCCCCGCACCGTCGACATGGTTTTCCTAGCGCGCGAGGTAGCGCCTGGACGGCAGCCGTGGCAGCAGGAACCAGGGCTGCAGCCCGCGTTCATGCCGCTGGCCGACCTGCAGAGCCTCGATCTGCGGCCGCCGCTAGCCGGCCATCTGCGCGGCATGCTCGGTCAGTCAGGACGCCGCTATGCGCCCTACCTTGCCAACCTCTGGCGGCCCGAGGGGGCGGCATGACCAGGCAATACCTGATCGGCGAGTTGTCGGCACGCCTCACTGCGCTGCGAGCCGTCGCCAGCGGCGGGCCAGCTGAGGATGTCGCGAAGCTGCAACGCGAGGTCGAAAGCGGGCGCGTGACCGCCCTGGGCTTGGCCGCGAAGCGGGCCATCGCACTGGCAGACGCATCCTGCTGGGAGTCACTAACCCGCGGCGACATCAAGGCGTTCGGGCGGCAAGCGCAGGTGTCCGCCGACATCAGGCTCTTCGGCGTCTGCGCCCAGCTGCTGGCCGAAGAGTAGCCGTCGCCGCCCCGGCCAGCCGGGGCGGGCCAACGGGTCCAAGGCTCGCCCCGGCGGTGCTCCCCTGCCGCTACCTAACCGGTGGAGGGCCGAATGGGAGGATCTTCCGGCCAAATGTGGACTCGATGATGTCGCCCGCGGCGTGGTACCAGGCCATCACCGCGAAGATCAGCACCACCCAGCCGCCGGCCTTGGTGAGGCCGCCACTGTTGGCGCCGGCGCCGATCGACAGCAGGACCAGGCCGACGAAGATCAGCCAGATGATCGCGGTCAGCACCAGGTCCGTGCGCAGCGAGGCAATGGCCAGGTAGAACGTGATCACCGCGAAAACGGCCAGGAACAGACAGGTCGCAGAGCTGAGCTGCGCGGCTGGAACGCTTGACGCGTACAGCGTTTCGAACGCTCCGAACATCACCCAGAACGGCCCGTAGGTACCGAACACAGCTCCGGCGAACAGATTACCGCGGGAGAACTCCATGATCGCGACGATGATCTGCACGAGTCCACCGAAGAAGAAGGTCGCGGGCAGGACGATCGGCAGTCCGGCCGAATTCAGCAGGCCAGTCTGGTACATGCCGAGCATAAATGAGGTGGTGGCGAATGCCGTGACCGCCCATGGCGCCGGATTGGCCATTGCCGAACCGGCGGGCGGCGCGGCTGGCTCCGCCAGCTGTTCGGTTACACCTGATGTCGTCATAGCGCATCACTCCTCTTCCTGTCTTTGGTCGACCACGGTGGCCGACCCATCGCGGTGGAGAGCGCTCGCGCATGTGCGGGCACGGCGCAGCCCGAGCGCGCAGGACAGGGTTCGCCGCCCGGCGGCCAAGCGAGATAGCGACCGGCTCGTGAGTCCGGGCACGGTGCCAATCGGCATGGCTCGCCGAGAGAGGAGATATCGGCCGTGCTCATGTCACGGTCGAACATGGGGCATACAGCCTCCTGTCCTGTGCTGGACAGGGACCGTTGGCGGTGACCGCATTTACGGCGAGCCCCTCCGCCGTCTCAGCTTCTGAGCATAAATCCGGCTTCGCATCTGGGTAAAGAACCGCGCGACGCGGCTTTGCCGAAGACCTGATCGTAGATGTCGGTGGCGTGACTGGTTAGCAGCGGCGGACCTTCCGTCAGCCGGAACGTCCGGCTTCCGTCGGGCTGGCGGTCAGCCCGCAGGTACAGCGCGTCATGCCGCATGTCGGCGTAAAACCCGCTAGCAAGATCGTAAAAGTGCGTCACGAAGAAGACCCGAACGCCGCAGTCCAGCATCGCCCGGATGACATTCCTGGCAAGCTGCGAGCCCTCGCGCTCATTGGTCGCGGAGAACGACTCATTGCATAGCAGCATGCTGCCTGGAGTTATCGCGTCAACGATGGCGCTCATCCGCCGCAGTTCCTCGTCCAGCTTCCCCCTCGTCATCGTGGCATCCTCAGGCCGCCGGAAATGCGTGTGCAAGCCCTGACAGACGGTGGATGTAAAGGAGTCCGCGGCCACGAACAAGCCCGCCTGCATCATGAGCTGGGCTATCCCCAGACTGCGCAGGAATGTCGACTTGCCGCCCTGGTTGGCTCCCGTGATGAAAATCAGGGACTTGCCGTCGGCGGTGATGCCATTACCGATCACCGGGGCCGTGCTAGTGAGCAGCAACGCCGCGTCCCGCAGGCCGGCAGCGGTCAGGGCGTGTACCCCGGCGGGCACTGGGTTCGGCATGCACAACGGCTCCCCCCTATTGAGGAGCTGCTCGTGCAGGTTGAGGCAGCCGATGTAGAAACCGGTCTCGAAGCGGAGCACGTCAAAGAAGGCTCGGACGTTGTCGCACGACTGGGCCAGGACGTTGGCAACAGGGGCGGTCGCACGATCTCGCAGGCTGGTCAGTGCCTGCTGACCGGTGACATCGCGGTCTGAGATAACCAGCTCATAACCAGCGTTGCGGCCGCCCGAGGAGAGCCAGCCGAGCATGCCCGCCCCGCCGCGGGCCGGGCGCCGGAGAACGTAGTTCGCGCCTTTGCCAGTCAGTCCCAGGCTGGCACCGGTCTGCACGCCATGCCTGAACCTCAGGCCGGACAGATGTTCGGCGACCTCGCCTAGGTAGGCGTTGTCAAGCTCGGCGCGCAGCGTGCCGAGGAGCCTGCTCAACCCTGCGGAGGTCACGTGCGCGGCGTGGTCATCGGCGAGCTTCCGCAGTTGCCGGAGGCTCCTCAAGAACAGGTCCATGACCTGCAGTGAGCGCTGCAGCGAGAAGCCGGCGCTCGGCTGGATGCCGCCCCAGATCTGCCGCTCTGCGTCGATCGCGGCCGAGGCGAGGTCATGAAGGGCACGTACGGCTGAAGGGCGGCGAAGGCAGTCGGCCAAGATATCTTGCCGGTAGCGGATCTGCTCCGGGGTGGTCAGGCTCGCCCGCATGACTCCCCCGAGGACGTCCTGCAGGTACTGGTCACCGTGGGCCATGGCGGTCACCAGCACGCCGAGTCCAAGGTCGCCAGCCAGGTCACCGTCGTGTTCTGGGGATGTCGGAACGACGTCGCCGTCGGGGTACAGCAGAAGCGACCTCATCGCAGGACTCGCGCCCGCACTTGCTCGTAACTCAGCTGGTGTTGCCTGGCCACTTCCTCGGCGTAGGCGCGCCCGTCGGCGGGCCGCCGTTCAAGCCTGAACGTCCGCACAGAATGATCATCGCGGCTGATCCCGGCCACCATGCTGACCGTCACCGGGTTGTAGCGCGCGACCTCGTCGAGGAACGTCACCCAGAGGCAGCGGCAGCCGAGCACCGCGACTCGCTCGGCCAGCCGCGCACTCAGCGCGAGCGCATCGACCAGCGCGGTCGAGGTGAAGATCTCGTTGAGGATGATGACGCTGTCGCCTGTCGCGGCCGCCAGGATGTCTCGCAGCCGGGTGAGGTCATCAAGCAGCTTTCCGCCGCGAGTCTCGATGTCCTCTCCGCGATCGAAGTGCGTGAAGATCTGGTCCGGCAGGTGCAGCGTCGCGCGCGTCCCCGGTACCGCACAGCCGAGACTGGCCAGAAAATGCACCTGGCCGAAGGCCCGTGCGAAGGTGGTCTTGCCGGCCTGGTTGGGACCGGTTACGACTAGCAGTTTTTCGGCGCCGCTGAGCCTGACATCGTTACCGACGACCGGCTGTCCGGCGCTGACGAGACTGGCGGCGAGCACCAGGTCGAAGGTGTCGCTAACCGACGTTTGTGAAGACTGATCCGAGAGCAGTGGGTAGCAGAAGGCGAGCCCGGCCGCTCGCGCCGGCCGAAGGTAGTCGAGATAGGCGAGGTAGAACTCGATTTCTCGCTCGAATCTGCTGACGATCTGGTCGATGAAAGCCTGTCGCTCGTCGAAGAACCGGCTAAGGCTGGCGAACGGCTCGGGAAACAGCGCGGCGACCCGCTCGAGGATGCCCGCCTCAACATAATCGACTTCGAGCAACGGGGGGAACCCCGGCCGATGCTCGATGGGGGCCTGCCCGACGAAGAACTTCGCAAAGGTGGCGCTGACCTCGTCGCTATAGTCCGGCCCGTCCTCCGACGAATCCACGACGACGCGGGTGCCCCTGATATCCAGCGTGTACCTGATTCCCGTCACCGCGGCGCTGATGCGGCGAGCGTGATCCCGCAACCCGGAGTGCCCGGCCGAGGTCAGATGGCAGGTGAGGAAATCGCGGAACGCCCGCATACCAGCCGACGCGGGACCGGCTGCCGACAGCCCGGACGCGAGCGACTCGACGGCATCGCAGTAGGTCAGGACCCCGTCGAGGAAGAGCAGCGACTTCTGCAGCCAATGGTGCACCGCGCGTGCACGCGCCAGGCCAGCTCTCACATCGCGCATGTCCTGGGCGAACGAGTCCACGGCCCCGCGGATCTCTGGCTTCTCGAGATCCTGGAAGACCGCCTGCCTGTAGTTAGCCTGCGCGGGACTCGGGAGTGCCGTATAGAAGAACGGCAGCAGGTCGTAGTCTTCGCGGCCCTCCGTGAGCATGCCAACCAACTGGTCAAGATTGAGGTCGGCGAAACAGGCGGGCTCGCGCGCGCACTCGTTCGGCATAGCTGGTTGCGGCCCGAACAGCACGCTGACATCCGTGTTCGATCGGCAGCCAGCAGTCATGCCTTCGCACGCTCCAGCAGCAGAGGGAGCCTGGTGCGAAGTACCTCTTCGGCCCGACTGTAGGCGCTTGTTCCCACCCAGAGGCGGCAAGGAGGCTCACCCGAAGATTCCCAGCGCCGGCGTGACCGGCTCGGCCGGCCCGTCACGGGCGCGATGTGCGCCGGTACGCCGGCTGCGCGCAGCTCGGCGAGCAGCGGGGTGACGACGCGGACGTCAATGTCCGCAACGGGCGCCCACCCAGCATCGCTGAGGCCGTTGCCAATACCCCGAGAAGGCAGCCACCACAGGTGCCCGAATCGTTCCGGTCGATGCAGTGGCCGTGAGGCCGATGCGGTCATTCTCCTGTCCCGGTATCGCTTGCGCGTTCACGAAACAGGAGCCATCGGCCCCGCTGGCAATCGGGCGTTCAGTCCACAACGCCCCGGCGGGCTCCATCGTCGGGCGGCGAAACGAGCCGCCACCACTAAGTATAAGAGCGAATGCCGGCCGTCGGCCGCGCGCCATGTGTGGTCGCCACGGCGGTCCGCCAGCGTAGGAACGCTCACCTCGGACCCGAGTTGCTCTGAGGTGTAACCTGCAGATATCGCGCGATGAGGCTCGCGTCTGCACCTTGGATTGCACTCCCTGGTTGATGGCCTCTACCTGCTTCCGTTCTGGCGAGCATCGGTGGAGGCTCGATGTCGGTAATGGTAGGGTTTGCGGCGCTTGAGTCGTGGCTGTGGTGGGCGGGGCGGGCGGCCAGATGAGCCTCAACTCGCGTGAGCGTCGGGTGCTGGACTGCATCTCCGAAGGTCTCGCGGAGTCAGATCCCGCCCTGGCTGGGCTCTTGGACTCGTTTACGCAACTGACCGCCGGCGAGGTGATACCACCTCGCGAGCAGGTCAGAGCACCGCGGTGCCATACGCTGGCCGTTAACCGACAGGCCGCATTGCGCTGGCGGACCGCGATCATGGTGCTCGTGTGCCTTCTGCTCGTAGCCCTCGCCGTGTCGGCAGCGGTCGCTCTCGGAGGTGGCCGACTAACAGCGTGTAGGGCGCCGCAATCGATGGGCTGCACGCATCCAGCGCCCTCGGGCAGCGTACGTGCGACCACGTCATGAACGACCTACGTTCTTAACGCGTCCGGCGGCCCGTACACGCTCACGGTTGTGACCGGGTCAAGCGGTCCGTAAAGACTCACGTTCATCACCGGATCGCACGAGCCGTAAAGACTCACGTTCATCACCGGATCGCACGACCCGTAAAGACTCACGTTCATCGGCGGGTCGGAGGGCCCGAAGGCGCCCAAGAACGCGATGTGATCCGTTAATGTCCGGTGCGCTAACTGTGCCATGTGCCATCTCCGCACTGCCTTCAGAGGCATGACGAGGAGCACAAGTCGGCACCGCGGTACGTCGAGAAACCAAAAAACCGCGCGAGCCGGCATTGCGGGCCCCTTCAACGAAGAGGAGCCATTAGCCGGTTCGGCGGTTTGAGGCGAGCTCCATCGCCCAGTAAATTTTACCGCCTTCGCGGCGTCCTGGCTAAAGGGAGATCTGGGTCTGCCATCCACTCGGGATGGCCATCGGCCAGTCAGCGCGGCGACCCGGGGGCGGACCCGCCTTCCTGGCCCTGACCGGCGTCATGCATCTCGCGTGGCGTGACGAAACTGGTGAGTCGTGCGCGGCCGGGCGCTAGCTCGGACCACGGCCCCGTTACTTTCAGCACCGCGACCGCGCCAGTCGGGAACTTCTCCCGCATGCGATCGATGGCCATGGCCGAAGCCAAGACAGATGTCCGCCTGTCGTCGGGACGATCCTGTCCGGCCAGCGCCAGGGCTAGCTCCGGGAGCGCGGGATCGTGCCCGACGATTACAACAGCGCGTGTTGCGGGTTCCAGCCGACGCACCAGATCGAGGAGGCCAGGCATTGAGGCCGCATAGATCTCGGGCACGAAGACGACAGCCGGCCAGGCATGGAGTTCCTGTTGTACAAGCTCCCATGTCTCGCGGGCTCGGCGCGCCGTTGAGCACAGAATGTAATCGGGAGTACTGCCCGCCCGGCGGAGCCAGCGGCCGACCGCAGGAGCGTCGCGGTAGCCGCGAGGGGCTAGCGGCCGGTCGTGATCCGGAGTGTCCTGCGGCCACGCCGACTTGGCATGTCGCAAGAGCACTAGCTCCCTGGTCGGCTCCGCCACCACGGCAGCAGCTTGCCACAGGCTCGAGCCAGGGCTTCGGCGGCCTCCTGAGCGTTGCGGTACCGGCCGACTGGCTGACCTCTGGGCCGCTGTACAGCCAGCCAGGCCCCCCTCGGGGAGGCGGCGCGATCACACCGGATGTGGCCGATGTGCTCGCCGTCGAAGGTCACGAGCTGAATAACATCAGACCGGGGTTCCAGCGGGGCGCGGCGCAGTCCGCGGGTCTCGGCCAGGCCTGCAAGGGCAGTCTCTTCGAGAAGCAGCCAGCTCGCCCGGAAGATGATCCGTTCGGCCTGCAGGATCACGGCGATCGCGTCGTCGTCCATCGTGCTTGGGCGCGCGGTCAGCGGGTGAGCTTGCGGTAGGTGACGCGATGCGGCCTGGCTGCCTCGACGCCGAGCCGCTCGATCTTGTTCTTCTCGTAGGACTCGAAGTTGCCCTCGAACCAGAACCAGCTCGCGCCGCCCTCCCACGCCAGGATGTGGGTGGCGATCCGGTCCAGGAACCACCGGTCGTGGCTGGTGATGACCGCGCAGCCGGGGAA
>JASHOE010000251.1 GCA_030041275.1 Streptosporangiaceae bacterium | reverse complement strand
TCCTCGGCGTCGAGCCCGAGCGGGTGGCGCTCGACCACGTGGGACTGAACCACCTGACGTGGGAGCGAGCTGCGGCGGTCGACGGCGTTGACCGGCTGCCCGAATTGCTCGCCGCGCACGGCGAGGAGATCGCCCTGCACACCGGGCTGCCACTGGCGGTGACGCTGGCGGCCGGCGCCGTTCCGTCGTATTACCTGCGGTACTACTGGGCGCACGACGCGGTCGTCGAGTCCGAACGCGGTCAGCCAACCCGGGCGGAGGCGGTGGCCGCGATCGAGCAGCAGCTGCTGTCGATGTACGCGGATCCGGCGCTGGACACCAAGCCAGAGCTGCTGACCCACCGCGGCGGCGCGTTCTACTCCGAGGCTGCCGTGGCGCTGCTGGCCTCGCTGATCACCGACGCCGGTGACCCCCAGGTCGTCAACCTGCGCAATCAGGGAACGCTGCCGTTCCTCGCCGATGACGCGGTGATCGAGGTGCCGGCCCGCATCGGGGCCGATGGCGCGACGCCGGTGCCCGTCGCGCCGGTCCGCCCGCTCATGGCAGGTCTCATCGCACACGTATCGGCGTATGAGGAGCTCGCTGTCGACGCGGCGATTCGCGGCGGCCGGGACCGGGTGGCCAGGGCGCTGCTCGCCCACCCGCTCGTCGGGCAGTACTACCTGGCCCAGCAGCTGACCGACCGGCTGCTGGCAGAAAACGCGGCGTTCCTGCCGTGGGCGGCTGGCTAGTGACCCCGCCAGGCGCCGTGCTCGCGATCGACGGCGGCGGCAGCAAGACTGACGTCGCACTCGTCGCCGCCGACGGCAGCCTGCTCGCGTCAGCCCGCGGCGGCGCGTCGAGCCACCAGGTGGTCGGCCGGGACATGGCGCTCGCGGTGCTGACGTCGCTGGTGCGCGAGATCGCCGCGCAAATCGGCCTGGCCGCGGGCGAGCAGGTCGCCGAGTACACCTCCGCGTGCCTGGCCGGTGCTGACCTTCCCGATGAAGAGGCCGAGCTCGCGGCCGTGGTCGAGGCACAGCGCTGGTCAGCGACCGCCACGGTGCTCAACGACACGTTCGCGGTGCTGCGCGCAGGCCTCGACGATGGCGAGCCGGGGCGCCACTGGGGTATCGGGGTCGTGTGCGGCCATGGCACGAACTGCGCCGGCGTGGCACCAGACGGCCGGTCGTTCCGGTTCGTGGCGCTCGGTGACATCAGCGGTGACTGGGGAGGCGGCGGTGACCTCGGCCCTGATGCGCTGTGGTGGGCAGCTCGGGCGGAGGACGGCCGCGGTCCCGACACGGAGCTACGCCGCGCCGTACCGGCTCACTTTCGCCTCAGCCGGGTCGAGGACGTGGTTCTGGGCGTCTACCGGCGGACCATCGGCTACCCCGAGCTCTACGGCCTGACGCCGGTGCTGCTGGCCACCGCCAACGCCGGCGACGAGGTGGCCAGGGCGGTTGTGCTCCGGCAGGCCGACGAGGTCTGTGCCATGGTGACAGTCGCGGCACGCAACCTCGGGCTGCAGAGCGGCGGCCCCGACGGGACGTCCGTGCCTGTGGTCCTCGGGGGCAGCGTGCTCGCCGCCCGCGACCCGCTGCTGACCAGCGCGATCCTCGAGCGCCTCGCCGCGCAACTGCCGTGCGCTCAGGTCAGGATCGTCGACGCGCCACCGGTCCTCGGTGCGGCGTTGCTCGGCCTCGACCAGGTCGGTGCCGGAGCGGCGGCCATGGCAAGGCTGCGAGCCACTATGGAGCTGCCAGCCAGCCCCGGTCCGGCCGGGTCGCGAGGCCGCGGTCCAGCAACTGGCCAGTTAGATCTCCCAGCAGCGGCCAGCGCCAGCTGAACCGTCTCATCAGGCCAGCAGGTAGCAGGCGATCGCCGCAGCGCACGCCACGTTCAGCGAGTCGACGCCGCGATTCATCGGGATGCGCACCGCCTGGTCTGCGGCCGCCACCCAGCGACCCGACAGGCCCGTCCCTTCGGTGCCGATCAGCAGCGCGAGCCGGTCACGGCGCGCTACCTCGCCGATGGGAGTCGCCGCGTCGTCAGGCGTGAGCGCCAAGAGCTGGAAGCCTGCCGCGCGCAGCCCGGTCAGGCCCTCGCGCCAGTCCGTCAGCCGCGCATAGGGCACCTGAAGCACGGCACCCATGGAAACCTTCACCGCCCGCCGGTAGAGCGGGTCAGCGCACCGAGGGGCGAGCAGCACCGCCTCGAAGCCGAGCGCGGCGACACATCGGAACACCGCTCCGACATTGGCGTGGTCGACGATGTCTTCCAGCACGACGACCCGGCGCACGCCGGCTAGTACGTCCGCTGGCTCGGGGAGCGGCCGCCGCTGCATCGACGCCAGCGCGCCGCGGTGCACGCGGTAGCCGGTGAGCTGCCTTACCTGCTCGCCCGGAAGCACGTACAGGGGCGCGTCTACTCCGGCTGCGACGTCAGCGATGGTGCCAAGCTTGTCGTCGGCGACGAGCAGCGACCGCACCGGGTATCCGGCCGTGATCGCGCGCCTGATCACCTTCTCGCCCTCCGCGATGAACAGGCCGTGCGCCGCCTCCAGGCTCCGGCGGAGGTGCACGTCGGTGAGGCTCACGTAGTCGGCAAGCCGGGCGTCGCCGGCGTCGGCCAGCCTGAGCTGAGCTGCCATGCGGTCTATTGTCGCCGCCAAGCCGCCATCGCACGAAAGCCGGAAACCCAGCCGATCTGTGGTGCGAAGTCCGATATGGTGGCCCTGGCCAGACGGGTCTGGTCGCACCTGGAGAAGGACGCATTTCGTTGGCTCAACGGGCAGCTGGATCGGGCTCCGGGCGCCGACGGCGCTCGGGCCGGGTCGGGACCGCGACGCTCGTGGCTGTCGCCGTTGCCGTCGCGGCGATATGCATGATCACGCTGACCACCAAAGCCATCCTGGGCCGGGCATCGTGCACCAATTCCCCGGTGCTCGTCAACGTCGTGGCCAGTGACGACATAGCGCCGGCCGTGCAGGACGTGGCCAACGCCTTCAACAACAAGAACGCCGTCAGCGCGGGCCGCTGCGTGCAGGTGCAGGTAGACGAGGCCGACTCGGCTACCGAGGCCGCACAGATCGACGGTCAGGCTGCCCGGCAGGGCGCAGCCGTGGATGCCTGGATCCCAGACTCGAGCCTGTGGGTGGACGTTACCCGCACTTACCCGGTGGGCGCCCAGGTGGTGCAGTCCACCGGAAAGAGCGTCGCCCGATCGCCCTTGATGCTGGTCACCACCCATGCAGTGGCAGCCGAGACAAACGTGTTCACAGCGCCGCCCGGATGGGACCTGCTGCTGCCATCCGCGTACGGCGGACCGCCCGCGAGCATGGATATCAGCGTGGACCTGCCGGATCCGAGCACGAGCGCCTCCGGCCTCGCGTCACTCATTCAGGTCAGCCGGCAGCTCGGCGACAGCGCAACGGCGCGCACCGCCGTCACCCAGTTCGCCCTCGGCGTCCAGGACACGGAGAACTTCGACTCGGCGCCCGCGCTGGCTCAGTTCGTAGCGACGACGCAGCCGCCGTTCGACCGCAAGGCGATCACGGTGGCGTCCGAGCAGGCGGTGCTTGCCTACGACCGGGCCAACCCGAAGACGCTGCCGTTGGACGCGGTGTATGCCACCAGTACGAATGCGGCGCTGGACACTCCAGAGCTCGATTACCCGTACGTGCTCACGTCCTCGGTACCCGCCGAGCTGCGGGCCGCTACGAAGTTTGGCAACTACCTGGAGACGAGCTACGCCCAGTCGGTCATCCGCAGCTTCGGGTTCCGGTCCGCGAACGGGCAGCCGGATGCCATGTCGGCCTCGGCCGGCCTTTCTGCCCAGCCGATGCAGCTCGCGAGCGCAGCGAGCGCCACCGAGGCAGCCGAAAATCTCCAGGTCTGGCAGCGCCTCGGGCTGGGCTTCCGGGACCTCGTGCTGCAGGACGTGTCACCGGCCATGAACCAGCCGTCCGGGCTCGGCACCCTGACGCTGGAGCAGCTGCTCACCCAGACGGCGTCGAAGGGGCTCGGCCTGTTCCCCGATAGCACTCAGATGGGCGTGTGGGAGATCGGCAGGCCGTCGTCGTCGAGCCCGCTATACGACGCGGTCGTACCGATCGGGCCGCTCACGGCGAACGTCGGACTGCTGAACCGAAGGGCTCAGATCGAGCAGATCGACGCGACCGCCACCACGAGCACCGGCACGCTGGCGCTGTATAACTCGATCCTGGCCGCCTACCAGGACATGACCAAGAGCTACGCGCCGCGGTACGTCAATGCGGTGATCGTGCTGACCTCGGGCGTGGATAGCGCGCGGGGCGACATCTCGGTGAGCTCGCTGGTGGCCCAGCTGCAGAAGCTGTACAACGCGAACCGCAAGGTAGAGGTCATCGCTCTCATGTTCGGGTCGCAGGGGAACTTCCAGGCCCTGCAGGAGGTCGCAGGCGCGACCGGAGGTGCTGCTTTCAAGGTGACCAACCCGGCCGAAATCGGCCAGGTGTTCGTCCAGGCGATGTCGCAGCGGATGTGCAACCAGGGGAACCAGGGCTGCGCCGCTCCGTAGGTCTCCGCGCAGTCACGCAAAACTCATCCAGATTTCCTGCATCCAGCTGTGAACCTCAAGCGCGGCCACCGCGTCGAACTAGTGAGGCCCGGCGAGAGCGGGGCGCCGGGCCTCAACTCAAACTTTGTGAGTCGCCAGAGTTAGCCGAGCGTGTCCAGCATCTGATGGGCACGCTCGATAAGTCTCGGGACCGCGGGGCCCTCGCGCTCAAATCCCTCACCGACCGTCTGGTGCGCCAGGAATCGAGCGTGAATGCCTTCCAGCACGATGGCCAGCTTGAAGTAGCCGAACGCGATGTAGTACCCGACGCCGCTGACGTCACGGCCAGTAAGCTCCGCGTACCTCGCCGCGAACGCCTCGCGGCTCCAGAATCCCGGCAGCGAGGTCACGGTCGCGCCGACCTCGACGTCTGGCAGGCCCGCGGCCCCGTCCGCCCAGTACGACAGCGTCAGGCCGAGGTCAGCAAGCGGATCGCCGAGGGTCGACATCTCCCAGTCCACCACGGCGGCGACTCGGGCCGGCTGCGCCAGAGTGACCAGGGTGTTGTCCAGCCGGAAGTCGCCGTGCACCAGAGTGCCGTCAGCCGAAGTGGGCATCCCCGCCGCCAGCCGCTCCACCAGCTCGGTGTAGCCGGGCAGCTCCCTGGTGTTCGACAGCTCACGCTGTCGCTGCCAGCGCGTCAGCTGCCTGGCCAGGTAGCCCGCCGGGCGGCCGAAGTCAGCGAGGCCGACCGCCGCGATGTCCACGCTGTGAATGGCGGCCATCGTCTCGGCCATGAGGTTCGACAGCTCAGCGGCCTGCTCCGGCGAGAGCACAGCGCCGTCCTGCACCGTCCGCAGGATGGCACCGTCGACGAAGCGCATCAGGTAGAACGGCGCTCCGATGACGTCGGTGTCCTGGCAACTCGCGAGCGGCTGCGGCACCGGCACGGCGGTGCCGGTCAGCGCGGTCAGCACGCGATACTCGCGGCTCATGTCGTGAGCCGTCGGCAGCACGTGGCCCAGCGGCGGCCGACGGAGCACGATCGGCCCGCCGTCAAGGTCGAGCCGGTAGGTGAGATTGGACCGGCCCCCGGAGATCAGCTGCACGGCCCGCAGCTCGCCGAGGTCGGTCAGGTCCGCCCCGGCCAGCCACTTGGCCAGGCCGAGCGGGTTCTCGATGCCAGGCACGCCCGGCACACCGCCGGGGTCATTACCGCTGTCTGTCACTGCGCACCCCATCTAGCCGGCAGGCCCACGCCGGCCCTCGCGACTTCCAACCGTATGGGCAAATAATCCCTTACCGGCGCGCTCGAAGCCACCGGTACCTTAGTCAGCATGACGCTTGCTGACCACGCCCCCGGCCATGCAGACGCCGGCCCGCCCCTGTCATCCACGCCCAGGACCACTATCCACCGGCTGCGGGAGCGCGGCCGAGCGGACCGAGCCGACCTTGACGCGGTGCTCAGCGCCGGCCTCGTGTGCCACCTGGGAGTGGTCATCGACGGCAGCCCTGTGGTGCTCCCGACTGGGTACGGCCGCATCGACGGCACGCTCTACCTGCACGGCTCGTCGGCGAACCGGTCTCTCCTCGCGGCCGCGGGCCAGCAAGTCTGCGTCACGATCACGCTGCTCGATGGCCTGGTCTGCGCCAGGGCCGTGTTCCACCACTCGATGAACTACCGAAGCGCGGTCATCTTCGGCGTGGCGCGGCTGGTCACCGACGGGGCCGAGAAGCTCGCTGCGCTGCGCGCCGTGACCGACCATCTGGTGCCCGGCCGCTGGGAGCACGCCAGGGAGCCAACGCGCAAGGAACTCGCCGCGACTGCCGTGCTCGCCCTGCCACTGGACGAGGCGTCGGTGAAGGTCAGGGCCGGCGGACCCAAGGACGACGAGGAGGACTACGACTCGGGAATCTGGGCGGGGGTGCTGCCGGCGGCCCTCACGTTCGGGCCGGCCGAGGCCGATCCCGCCCTGCCACCAGGCGTCGCCGTTCCTGGCCACATCGCCGCTCTGGCCGGACGGCCGCGCGGCACCGTGCCCGAAAGCTGACACTGATCACCTAAGCTGGGCGAATGGCTGACCCGCTGGTCTGGATCGACTGCGAAATGACGGGACTCGACCTCACCAAGGACGCCCTGGTAGAGATCGCCTGTATCGTCACCAACGGTGAGCTGGAGCCGATCGACGAGGGCATCGACATCATCATCAAGCCGCCCGCCGAAGCAATCGACGGCATGCTCGACGTGGTGCGGGAGATGCACACAACCTCCGGCTTGCTGACTGAGCTCGGGGCCGGGATCACCCTTGCCGAGGCTCAGGACCTCGTCCTCGGTTACATTCGCCAGCACGTGCCCGAGTCCCGCCGGGTGCCCCTGTGCGGGAACTCGATCGCAACCGACCGCGCGTTCCTGGCCAGGGACATGCCGGAGCTGGACGCCTTTCTGCACTACCGCATGATCGACGTCTCTAGCGTCAAGGAACTCGCCAGGCGCTGGTACCCCCGTGCCTACTTCGCCAGCCCCGAAAAGCACGGCGGCCACCGGGCTCTCGCGGACATCTCCGAGAGCATCCGCGAGCTGCGCTACTACCGCGAAGTGATCTTCGTGCCGGCGCCGGGTCCGGACTCCGCCACTGCGCGCGAGGTCGCCGCCCGGATCGCGGCCGAGACCGTCCGGCGGGCGGCCGGGGAATCGAATTCTGCGCACTGACTGTTGACCGGTATGCTTCGTAGGCCGCCACGGCGTGTGCGCGCCTGGCCGCGATGGTGGGCGTAGCTCAGCTGGTTAGAGCGCCAGGTTGTGGTCCTGGATGTCGTGGGTTCGAATCCCATCGCTCACCCCATTGTTTTGCCTGCTCAGAGCTCTGCTTCGCGATCGTCAAGGGCTAGTTCCCAGCCGCCGTGTCCGATTCTGGGAGCGAGTTGGGAGCGCATCTTGACAGTCGGCTCCCACTGCCGGGCCAGCAGCGCGTATAGAGCGCAACCGGGACGCCGGTGCCAGGCGGGCGCGCTGCCTGGTGGCTCCTTCCACAGCCCTTGAAGTCGGGCTTTCAGGTCGGCTCGCATTCCTGGCGTGATGAGGCTGTAGACGCCTCGCCTACCCGGCACCTCGTGCCCATGCGCTTCGATTGCAGCTTGCTTTCGTGCCGCGCCAGGAAGATCTAGAGTCGGCGGAGCAGGCGATGGCGGCGGCGCGCCGCTAGGTGGCATCGGCAAGCTCCGCGTGGCTGCCCCCGTTCGGCCACCGGACGGTCACGCCTGCACTCGACGATGCGACCATCGGCCTGCTTGGCAGTGAGTATGCCATGCCAGCATCCAACGCCGCGTCGCGCTTATTTGATATTGGAGGCTTGGTTGCCACGTCCTTGGCTCGTCGTCCAGCTTTCATGTCAGGTTCTTGCCGGCATTAGCTCCGGGTACGGGATAGAAGACGTTGCCGTTGGCGCCGTAGTCAGAATAGGCAAACAGGTAGAACTTGAAATATGAACCCGCTGGTCCGCTCGGGCCGGCACCGTCGTGCGAATTGAGGGCGATAATGCCTGTTCGGCCTGTGTCATAGTGCTTGTAATCAGAGGAACCGTGGAGATAGTCATCGTCACTCCAGAGCAACTTTGACTTATGGTGAATTTTTGTAACCTGTGACCATAGGCCGAACGTGAAGACCGGCTGGACAAGTCCATAATGGTAATGCGTCGTGCATTCAACTATCCCTCCGCGTCCAACACCGCTACAGGTTTTGTAGGCCGTGGTGAAACTTGCGCTTACCTGTGCGAGGGTGATTTCACCCTTAATGGAGGTCCATTGAACATCGAACGTGGCATGGCCACCCGTCTTGTTTACGGTCACGTTGTCCCCAACACAGGCTGAAACAATGGGGTTCGGCACCAAGCACAAGCTGAAATTCCAACTGGTGGTGTGTTTGGAGACGGAAAAGGCCACTGTGGGGTTCCAGTTCTTATACTTCAGCCCGTCTGGGTCTTTCTGGGTGAGCGGGTCGCCGCCGGTGTAGGCGTAGGGTTCGCCGCTCTGGGACAGGTCGGGGTCGGCTGATATGAACTGGCCCTCGGCGGGGTTGTAGTAGCGGTTGATGAGGTAGATGAGCCCGTCGGGGTCGGTGTAGCCGCCGGCGTAGCCGAATGGAGTGTAAGCAGTGACGCCGCCGGTTGTCTCGGGGTTGCCCCAGGCGTCGTAGGAGGTGGTGGCCAGCAGGGCGCCACTGGCGCTGACGACGCCGCGGACGGAGCCGATGGCGTCGGTGTTGAGGTAACTGGCGCTGCCGGTGCTGAGGTTGACTTGCTCGGCGATAACGCCGCCGGGGCCGTAGATGTAGGCGTTGGTGCTGTCCATCAACAGCTGGTCGTTGTCGGCCTCCCAGGTGAAGGCCTGGGACGTGCTGCCTGTTTCGGTGGCGCGCAGGCCGTCTCCGTCGTAGGTGGCTGTCATGGTGCCGGATGGGCTGGTGTAGCTGGTGAGCTGGCTGGCCCCGTTCCAGGTGGCTGACGTAAGGGTGGTGGAACCTTGCTTGCCGGTAAGAAGGCGGCCGTCAGCGTCGTAGGTGTAGCTTGTGGTCGCGCCAGCTAGGGTGCTCGACGTCAGCTCGCCCGCATGGTCGTAGGCGGCAGTAGCGCCGGTCGGCAGAGTGGTCAGGTTGCCGGAGGCATCGAACCCGTAAGTCGCGGGCGATCCGCCGCTCGGTGTCCTGGACAGTACCCGGCCTAGGCTGTCGTAGGTGTAGGACGGCGATCCCAGAGAGGTGGGCACGTCGGTCTCGGTGGTGATCGTGCCGGCCGGGCTGAACGCGTAGCTGAAGGATTGCAGCGTGCCAGATCCGCTTGCCAGTGTCTGCGTCGCCAGATTGCCGGCCGGGTCATAAGTGCTAGTGATCGTGTCCCCGCTGGACCCCAGGACCTCCGTCAGCGGATCGCCGACAGCGTCGCTCGTGATGGCGATCTTGTTGCCGTTGAAGTCGGTGACCGAAGTCATGCCGTCGGTAATGTCGTAGCCGTAGCTGACCGTCTTGGTCGTGGCCCAGGTCGCCGAGGCGGGGAGCGGGTACGTGATGCCAGTGATGTCACCGTCGGCGTCGTAGGCATACGCGGTTTGTTGGCCGGCTCCGTTGGTGGACGAAGTGATCTCCCCGAATGGGTCATACGCGTATGACGATGACCCGGTGGCGTCGGTCATACCGGTCCGCTGACCGTTGGCGTCATAGGACCAGGTCACCGAGTGCGCCGCTGAACCGGAGAACGACTCGCTGATCTGACTGCCCGTCGGCGAGTAGCCCCACGTGGTTGTCACCCCAGCCGGGTCGGTACTCGTAAGCTGGTTTCCCTCCGGGTCGTAGGTGGAGGTAGTCGTGCCTCCCGAGGGGTCGGCGGCAGTGACTGGCGTGGTTTGCGAGACCTGCTCGCCGATCGCGTTATAGGCATAGGTGGTCTGGTAGTTCGCCTGCGGCGTGGCGGACACGGTCCATGGGTAGGACGTGCCGCAGGTCGCCAGGCCCGCGATTGTCCCGTCGACATTCGTGACGCCGGTGTTCCCGTCCGCGTACACCGAGGAGGTCTGCTGTCCCAACGGGCTGTAGCAGTAGGAGACGGTCGACTCCGCCGTCGTCCCATACCCATCCGTTTCGGACGCGAGCTCTCCCGCTGCGCTGTACGTGTCGACGGTCTCTGTGCGGCTGCCGCCATCCGGCGAGGGCGCCGTGGTCGTCAGAACGTTGCCGTCCGCGTCGTAGGTATAGGTGGTGGTCTCGTATCCGGACTGGCCGGCCGGCGCCGGGTCCGTCTCGCTCGTCACCTGCCCGTTCGCGTTGAAGGTGTCCACCGTGGAGTCGGTGGCGAGCCGGTCGGAGTATCCAGCCGGGTAGGCAGCCGGGCACGAGGCAGCGGTCAGGCTGTTAGCGGCCACGCCGATCGCCGGCACGGTCTGCGCCGAATTGCCGTCACCGTCGTAGCAGGTCAGCGACGCGTCCCCTAGCGGGTCTATGCTCATCACCGCCTGGTTATCCGCGTTGTAGGCCGTAGTCGTCGTGTACCCGCGGGCGTCGGTTTGCGTCACCTGATTCCCGTCACCGTCGTAGCCGTAGCTGGTGACACGCGGGGTGACTGTGTGCCCGGTCCCGCCGCCCGCAGTGACCGAGATCTGCGTAGCATCGTTGTTCCACGCGGTTGCGGTCGTGTAATTCCCGGAGTTCGCTCCGGATACATTGCCATCAGGGGCAACCTCGGTGAGCTGCTCGCCGTCGGCGTCGTAGGTATCCGTGGTCGTGGCGAGCTGGCCGCTGCTGTTGCCGTCTGCTGTCGAGGACGAGATCTGATCGCCCTGCGCGTTATAGGCCAGCTGCGTGACCGCACCGTCCGCGTCGATAGTCGCACAGGGCAGGGACATCGACGGCGGGGTGGACGTGCAGGTGATGTTGGTGCCGTTGAGCGTGACCGAGTTGCCCTTGAACAGATGGTAGGTCGTCTGCGAATACTCGTAGCTGCCACTGGGCGAGTAGACACCCGTGGTGGCGTAGAGCTCGTTCCCGTCATTGTCGTTCATCGTGTACGTCAGTCCCAGTGGCGGTGCCGACGAGGGCGGCGTGATCACACCGGCCGGCGCCACAGGCAAGGGGCCGGGATCCTGCAGGCACGTCGCGCTAGATCCAGCCTCGTCCGTGCTCTCGCAGTTGTCGTCCTGCAATGCGCTCGTGAAGGCGCTTGTCATGGTGCCCGCAGTGCCGTTCGGGGCCGGCCCGGTCATCGACGTGGCGTTGCCGTCGGCGTTGTCGCAGGAGGTGATGACGTTGCCGTCGCCGTCGATAGCGGCTGTGCTGAGCAGGCTGCCGTCGGTGTTGCCGGTATCGCCAGATGGGCACCCAACTGGCGCGGCGTCAGTAACCGTAGTGTCGGGGAGGATGTCAGTCTCCGACGTCAAGGTAGTCCCGACGGCACCGGTCCAGGCGGACTGGGCGACGAGAGTGCCCTCGTCGTAGTCATAGACAGCGTTGTTGCCGTCCGGGTCGGTGACGGTGACAAAGCCGATGCCGGTGGCGGTGTTCATGCAGTCGCCGGCGACGGTGTTGACGCAGTAGTTGAACGTTGTGGTCCAGCCCATCGGGTCGGTCTGGGTGGTGACCTGGTTGCTGCCGTTGTAGACGTTGACGGTGTCGTCGCCTGCGTCGGGGCCGCCGGGCTGGGCATTCGGCTCCGCGATCGTGAGCAGGTCGCTGGCCTGCAGCGGATTGCCAGTGGAGCCTGCGCCATACGTGTAGGTGGTCTTGTTATTCATTGGGTCGGTTGCAGAGGTCAGCTGATCGGCAGAGTTATAGCCGTAAGTCCACTGACGGCCCATCGGGTCGGTGACCGAGGTGATCTGGCCGGAGTTGCTGTTGCCGTTCCAGCCGATGACCAGCGCCCGGCCAGATGCGGAAATGATCGTCTGGCACGAGGCAGCCGACGAAGGGCAGGTGATCGCGGTGCTGGTGCCCGGCCATGTGCCGCCGGTCGTGCTGGTCGCCGCGCCGGGGGCCGGGTAGTTGGCCGCGACGGTGAGGGTGTCTCCGGCGGTATCAGCCTCCGAGAGCAGCTCGCCCGTGGCGGAGTAAGTCGAGCTGTCGTCGCCCGGCGACGCCGAGTACGTGTACGTGTCGTTGTTAGTGTTCTCGGTGAGGCTTGCGCCGCCGAAGGCCGGGGAGGCGCAGTAGCCGCCTGCAGTGACTAGGGGAGACGGGCAGGAGCCGGAGACCTTCGGGGTGAAGCTCACCTGCGCACCGCCCGGCTGAGTGACAGTGATTGCACCGCTGGCCGGATAGATGGGAAATTCCGGGGTCGCCGTGGCGGTGACCTGGCGGATCTGGCCGTTGCCGGAGTCGGCGACATAGATGTTGCCACTGCCGTTAGCCCATACGCCTTCGGGACTGTCGAGCAGCGCGGACCTCGCGGGACCGCCGTTACCCGTGCCGCCATTGGTGCCTGCCGAGCTGCCCGCCACTGTGTAAACGTCGTCGGCGGTCATCGCTTGGCCCCACTGAGTGCCGCCCGTAGCCGGGATCTCCTGAATGCGGTTGTTGCCGCTGTCCGCGATGTACAGGTTCCCGTTGGCGTACATGACCGACGCGGGATAGTCGAGGTTGGAGGAGGTGGCGACCTTGTTGTCGTTGCCGTCGGTGCAGTTGCTGCTGTTCCGTCCCGACACCGTGTAGAGGTCGTATTTGGACATCGAAATGCCCCACTGGGTGCCGGCCGAGGCGGGGATCTCCTCCACCCGGCAGTTGCCGAGGTCGGCGATGTACATGTTGCCGCTGCTGCCGCCGATCATCACCCCTTCGGGTGTGTCGAGAAGGCTGTCGTCAGCGGCCGCGCCGTTCGCGGATGCGCCTGATGTGCCGGAAGAGCTTCCGGCAACCGTGTAGACGTCGCCCGCGGTCATTGTCTGGCCCCAGCCGCTGGTCGTTCCGGTAGCGGCGACTTCCTGGATCCGGTTATTGCCGGAGTCGGCGATGTAGAGGTTGCCGCTCCACATGCTGACCGCGGTGGGGTTGTTCAGGTCGGACTGGATCGACTCCTTGCTGTCGTTGCCGGTGGTGCAGTTGTTGGTTCGTCCTGCGATCAGGTACAGCTCGTCGGCCTGCATCAGGCCGATCTCGCCGCCCCATTCGGTGTCGGTCGTAGCGGCCGGGATCTCGACGACGCGGCAGTTGCCAGAGTCAGCGATGATCAGGTCACCGGCCGACGACACTGCCACTGAGGAAGGACCGTCCAGCAACGTGGACGCCATCGCCGTCCCGTTGCGCGACGCGCCGGATATCCCTGAAGGGCTGCCCGCGATCGTGTACGCCTGGCCGGCGGTCATCTTGATGCCCCACTGCGTGCCGGACGCGCCCGGGATCTCCTCGATCCGGTTGCCACCAGCGTCAGCGAAATACGTGTTGCCGGCGTACATGTAGACCGACCTCGGGCCGACTACTGACTGTTCGGCCACCGCGTAGATATCCCCGAGGACCGGGGTGCCCGTCGTCAGCGAGGTCGACCAGTTGTCGGTCCAGCCGTAGCCCATCGCACCGGGCGTGCCAGTCTGCTCCTGCTCCTCAGCAACCTGGGCGTCATAAGACCGGTCAAATTCCAGCGACGACCCGAACGTCGGAATCGAGAAATCCGTGGAGTCCTGGGCAAAGTCTCCGTTCTCTGTGTTCACTGGGTCACCGGCCGTCGGCTGGTCGACGCCGGGTGCGGCCGAATTCCCTGATAGGCCAGAAGTCGCCCCGGCCGGCACTTCGCCGCCCTGCGACTGCGACAGTGCCTGCGTCGCTGCGGACGGCGCGGGCGCGCCGAATAGCACGTAGGGCTGACCGATCACTCCGTCGGACGCGGTGAAGTTCGCGGTCACGTCGGAGTTCGACGCCGCGTCGTAGGCGAGTCCGCTGAAGTTAGAGGGCCACGAGTCAAACAGCGTCTGCGCCGGGCAGCCCGGATATGGCCACGACCCTGAAGACCCAGCCGCCAGCTGAGCCGAGGTGAACCCGCCGAAGGTGCCCGCGGCATCTGCTTCCCATGTGTTGACCGTCCCCGAGTCGGTGCAGGCCGGTGAGCCCTGAACCGTCAGCGAAGTCGACGAGCCGATGCCATCGACCCCGGTCAGCAGGCCCACCGCGCTCTCGCTGGTCGCGGTGTCATAACCGCAGTTAAGCGAAACGTACAAACCCGTTCCGGTCTGCGCTGAGGAGTTGTAGGCGGCTGCCGCGTACTCCACCGAGTCAGTGATGAGCGTGTCAGCCCCGGTCTCTCCGGACCCTGCATTCTTAGCAGCCGCCTCCGGAGCTGTGCCTAGTACGGCTACGTTCCCTGTCACCCAGGGCTGCCACTGGGCGCCGAGGCTGGACTGCGAGGGTGCCGTCGTCGAGCACGCAGAGGCGGACGAGGAATCGCCGATCACCACTGCCGCGTACGAGTCAAATGTCGACTCGGACATGCTCGCCAGGGTGGCAGGCGTTGCCGTCGTTACCGTGTAGCCATCTGACGACAGCAATGACGCCTCCGGTGCGCTGGACTCTCCGTTCACCAGGATGACCAACACATTTCCCGATACCGATGCCTTCGCCGCCGGGGCTGACGCCACAGCGGCGGCCACCATTGCGGTCCCGGCCACGACGGTCACAGCTACCGGCACCAGGGACGTGCCGGCAGTCAAGGCTGGTGCCATTAAGCCCGAGATTAGCGCGCGACCCGGCTGCGTCCGTCTCTTGCCGGTGCCCCCCCGCAAAGCGAGGACCGGAATGGGATTGCGTCGCTTAGGTTCCGCCGCATCCGTCGGCGTGGCTCCACGAGCGGGCGAGCGTGAGCTCCTCACTCGCCAGGCAACACAGGACCGTGGGCGGTTCGGCAGCGCCGTCATTGGAAACCTCCGTGAAGACGCGCCAGCGCTTCCCACTCCGGGACGAGCGCGGCGGAGAATCGATGAAGCCGGCTGGACGAGGACGTGCGCCGGGCATTTGCGCCGGCCACGCCGGCGCTAACGCTTGGAACAAAGCCCAGGCGCACGACCGGCCCACCGCTCGCGGGAATAGATAGTGACGGCTCCGCCGCCGGTAAACCGGCACTCCCGAGGTCCGTCTGCACTGCACCGGAGTCACCTGCGTGCCGCGGCGGCGATGAGCAATCGGCCGCGGCAACAAACAGGCCGGTCGCTTCGACTGCTGCCGCAACTGCACGTCTCATGACAGTGACCTCTAACGACGCGAACTGTGGTCCGATCGCCATGCCAGGACCGTTCTCGTTTGCCGACGATTTCCGGGCAGGCGAGCCATTCAGAATCGCCTCCGATCGAAATCCGGCTCGTTCGGTGGAATTAGGACCTAACCGACCACGCGTTTTCGTTTGTAAGGCGGCCCACGCTGAGGATCATGAACCACTGAGCCTTCGGCGACCAGGCAGGAATTCCGGCAGTTTGCCCGGCAGTTTCTTAGGCTTCTGCGACCATTAGCGCGTAGTCAGGTGACACCTCGCAGGCGCAAGGAGCACTGGTGAGCCAAGTACAGGGCCCGGCAGAAGCCGCTTTCGGCACGCTCCTGCAGTTGCACCGGCTGCAGTTAGGCTGGAGCCAGGAGGAGCTCGCCGACCGATCCGGGTTAAGCGTCCGGGCGATCGCCGACATGGAACGCGGACGGACCGGGCGCCCGCACCGGCATTCGGTCCTGTCGTTGGCCGATGCGCTCAGGCTGTCTGAGCCGGAGCGTCTGGAACTTGACCGCGCATCGCGTGTGAAGGGCGGCAATCCGGCTGCTGGCTTGGCCCCGCCGACCGGGCATTTGATCCCGCGGGAATTGCCTGCCCCGGTGCGGCATTTCACTGGGCGCGTGGCCGAATTGGCTCAGCTGTCAAGTATGGCTGAAGCAGCCGGAGGACGCCTAGTAGCCATCTGTGCCATCGGCGGTACCGCGGGCGTCGGAAAGACTGCGCTTGCATTGCAGTGGGCCCACGAGGTCGCGGACCGGTTCCCGGACGGCCAGCTATATGCGAACCTGCGAGGTTACGCTCCGGGCGAGCCGGCGACAGCTGCCGATACGCTGGCTGGTTTTCTGCGCGCCCTTGGTGTGCCGGGAGCGGACATCCCATCTGATGTTGATGAGCGTGCGGCACGGTACAGAAGCATGCTCGCCGGACGGAGAATGCTGATCCTGGCTGACAATGCCAGTTCGGCCGAGCAGGTGCGGCCATTATTGCCTGGCGCGTCCGAAAGCGTTGCGGTCGTAACGAGCCGCGACTCGCTGCCGGGCCTGGTCGCCCGAGACGGCGCGCAGCGCCTTGAGTTAGACAGGCTGCCAGACGCCGATGCAATCGAGATCTTGCGGGTGCTGATCGGCAGCCGGGTCGAGGAAGACCCTGCGGCGGCCGCGGTCTTGGCGAGCCAGTGTGCGCGTCTTCCGCTCGCATTGCGAGTGGCGGCCGAGCGCGCCGCAGCGCGACCTGACGTAAGCCTCGCTGAATTGGTACGTGAGCTTGCCGACCTGGAGCGCAGGATGGACCTGCTGGACCGAAGCGGCGACACGCAGACGGACATCCAGGCAGTGTTCTCCTGGTCGTACCGGCACCTGGACGCAGACATCGCGCATGCATTCGGCCTGCTCGGGCAGCACCCTGGCCCCGACTACGACGACTACGCCACCGCAGCATTGCTGGGATCGACGCTGAAGCGCGCGAGGCTGACGCTCGACGAGCTGGCGCGCGCACATCTGATCGAGCCTGCGGCACCCGGCCGGTACGCGATGCATGACCTGCTGCGCGCCTATTCCCGTCGGCTTGCCCGCACTGCCAACAGCGCCGATGACCTGCACGCTGCGATGTCACGGCTGATCGGTTATTACGTGTCAGCAGCCGTCGCCGCGAGGCATGCCATCGCACCTGCTGAACGGCAGTTGCGCCCAGATGCTCACCATGCCGCCACTCCAGTGCCTTCGATCCCCGATCCGGCAGCCGGCCGTCGCTGGATGGATGCGCACCGAGCCGTAGTAGTCGCCGTAACAGCCCACGCCGCCAGCAACGGCTGGCCTGACCATGCCACGCGTCTTGCGTCCGCAGTGTTCCGCTACCTCGAGCGCAGCGGCTATCACTCCGAAGTCCTCGCCGTCTGCAATCATGCCCGCGACGCGGCCAGGCTGGTCGGCGACCCAGCCGCAGAAGCCCAGGCGCTGAACAACCTGACTGTCGTCGACTTGCGAGAAGGCCGATACGACCAGGCTGTCACCAACCTGAGGCAGTCGCTATCTATCTACCGCCGCATCACTGACCTGGCCGGCCAGGCGCAGGCGCTCGGCAACATAGGCATCGCCGCCCTGCTGCAGGGCCGGTATCGTGACGCCGCCAGATCCCAGCGGCAGGCGCTGCACCTTTATGGCGAGACTGGTGACGTCGTAGGTGAGGCCAGGACACTAAATAACCTCGGCCTCGTCCAGCTGCGGCTAGGCCGACTTGCGCAGGCCGAGAGCTGTTTCACCAGGTCAGCTGAGTGCGCAAGCCAAGTCGGACAGCGGAGCACTCAGGCGTACGCGATGTCCAACCTCGGCGCAGTCAGCCTGCAGCGCGGCCGCTATCGCGAGACACGGGAACTGCTTCAGAGTTCGCTGGACCGCTTTCGCGCTCTCGGCGATCCGTTCGGCGAATGCCACGCCCTAAGCAAACTCGGTGCGCTCTGCCGCTGCGAGACCAGCTACCAGCAGGCCGCCGAGCACTACAAGCACGCGATCGAGATATCCCGCAACGCCAGCGATCGCGCCGCCGAGGCAGAGGCGCTCAATGGCCTCGGAGAGGTATTACTCGCCGAAGGTAACCCTGCCGACGGTCGCATCCAGCATGCCGCCGCGCTGAGCCAATCCATCCACGCGAACGACAAGTACGAACAAGCCCGCGCTCATGACGGCCTCGGCAACTGCCACGACGCGCTAGGAGACCATTGCGCAGCAGCAGAACACTGGCAGCACGCGCTGAGCCTGTACACCCAACTCGGGACACCTGAAGTCAAGATCCTCCACGACCGTCTTACCCGCTCGAGTCGCCTAGCGCCAGATCGCTCGACGGCTCCTGCGTTTTGAGCAACGTCGTAGACGAACAGCAGATGACCCTCATGAGCTTGCTCAGCATTACCTCGGCATCGTCGCGCAAGGCAGCTGGACGCACCTGGAATAGATCCACTAAACAGCCAGACACATGGACGAACGGATCCAGGCAGACGAGGTAGAACCAGCGCGCGTGGTCGGTACGACTCGCAGGTCGTCGTCTGCGACCTGGCCAGCCTGGGCGGGCCTGCCTGAGGCAGGATGGTGCTGCCGCTGCGGGGGCACTGAAGCCGCCTGGCCGTGTGTTCGACCCGGGCAAGCCGCACAGCCTGCAAGCGACGTATCAATTCGTCCCCGGCGAGGCGGACAACGCGGAGGACCTGACGGCTCCCCTGAAAGCTGACCTGCTCCGCGCGGTCTGGCCGGACCTGTTCCTGCCCAAGGGAGTCCGCCAAGCATGGGAGGAGCAACATCCCACGTTGCGCGCACACGGTGACCTGAATGCCGCTCGGCGAGTTGCATAGGCGGGTGGCGACGGTCGCGTTGCGGGCGGCCGCCGGCTGCGGATTCGCCTCGGTGGGTCGAATGCGTTGATCGGTGCACGGGTTAATTCAGCGGCCGACTCTGGATGTGGACCTGTTCACCGACTAGGAGCACAGCGGGGACGGCCTCGGATGCGGTGGAAGCCGCCTTGTAGCGACAGGTTTCGGCGTGAGCGGCGCGACAAGGCCACGGGCTGTCGGACATCTTCGAAGGGCTGGGCGAGGGGCTTGCCGAGTGGCTCATCACGGCGCCCGGCGGTGGCCAGATTGCGTTGCAGATGGCCTACTTCGATCGCAGCCGCCAGCCGGTGGTGATGGCGTTCTGCCCAGTGCTCGACGTGAAGGACGCCCTCGGCGGAAATGTGGCGGCCCTGGCCAGCGCTCCTATGAGCGGGACTACTGGGCCACCTCTGTTGCGCTGCAGCGCTACACGCCCGGGCAGCTCATCGACTTCGCCCGCCGACTTGACCCAGGCCTGCAAGACGAGGACTTCGCCGACGCCGGCCTCAGGCCTTGACCACATGGCCGACGAGGCGTTTACCGACCTGGGCCTTACCAGCCAGGACCTGGTCGCTCTGCGCCGCAGGTTCGCGGACTGGCCGCGCGGAGCCGAGGCACGAGCCGACCGAGGGTTGAACGACCCGATACCCGAATCCGAATTGTGACGCATCCAGACGGTAAGCGATGCTATGGCGCCTCCGCTAGGCGGCCGGCCCGACCTGAGCGTCATCCCGGACACGCCCGCCGCAACCTGCACGAAGGCCGCCGACGACGAGAGCATGCACAAGCGGCCGCGGCGCACGAATCCCGGTTGGAGGTGTCGAGCCCTCGCACTGGCGCTCCCGCAATCTTGTGGGAGCGTAATGGGAGCGGCGAGGGCGCGCACAGCTACCGTCAGTCGCCGTGAGACGTCGGTGAACTCACCGCTGGGCAGTCACCTGAACTGCGCAAACGTCCTGGGCTCGCGGCTTTATTACTGCGCGGGCTCAGTTGTGGTTCTGGATGTCGTGGGTTCGAATCCCATCGCTCACCCCGATCGGATCTCTCACAAGAGATCGAGTCGAGCGAGTCTGGTTGCGCGCTGGCCGCAGCCGCGCTGAGGTCATCGAAGATCAGAAAATGCCGGTCCAGCCCGGAGACCTGCAGAACTCTCGCGACGGGTGCTTGCAATGTCACCAACGCGAGCGTGCAGCCGATCAGTCTGGCTCGCCTGTCGGTATTGACGAGGACGGCGGTGCCGCTGGAGTCAATGAAAGCCAGCTCGGACAGGTCGAGGATGAGGCGGCTCGGCCGACCGCGATCCAGGATGTCGAGCAGCCGTTCACGCAGGTCAGGCGCGCACGAAAGGTCGAGTTCGCCGCAAAGCTTGACAATCGCGCACCCTTGCGGCGCGCCCTCGATGATGGCCAGGTCCACTCGCATGGCCTCCTGGTATCGCTCGGGTAAACCGAGGCGCAGGGAGCCGCTTGCCTGACTGGCCTGCTACTAATATGCCGGGCTAAGAACCCCGGCCCACCCGTATGGACGGGCCTCGGACCGGGCAGCCTCATAGAGTTTAAGGCGCATTGTCCACGCGTCAACCGATCGTGGAGAAACCGTTGACCGACCAGCCTGCGGACGTCGGCGAGACCACCACCGGGCTGACGGAACTAGCCGCCCTGCTGTTGTTCGCTGAAGACGTCGATGAAGCGCTCCACCACTTGGCTCGGATGGCCGTGGTCGTCGTGCCGGACGGACCCAGCTGCGGGATCACGATCGCCGAGGGCAGCGGGTTCAGAACCATCGTCTATTCCGGCTCGGTACCCGCCTCGGTGGACGAAGCGCAATACCAGCGAGGTGACGGGCCATGCCTAGAGGCATTTCGCACCGGGGTCCCAGTGATCATCCAGGATCTCGCTACTGCGGACCAGGATCGGTGGGGTGGTTTCCCGCCAGTGGCGCTCGCCACCGGAGCGCATGGCGTGCTCGCCTACCCGCTCGAAGTGGGCGGCACCACCGCGGGCGTGTTGAATCTCTATGCGCACCAGCGGGACCTATTCCCCGCGGCAGTGCAGCGCATCGCCAAGCAGTTCGTCGACCCGGCGGCGCTCATCCTGAGCGGCGTGCTGCGGCGGCTGAGTCAGGATGAGCTGATCAACCAGCTCCATGGCGCTCTGGCCTCCCGAGCTGTCATCGATCAGGCAATCGGCATCGTCATGGCCCGCCGTGCTTGCGGCGCAGCCGAGGCGTTCGTCGCCCTCCGCCGAATGTCCAACGACCGGAACGTCAAGCTTCGTGATCTCGCCGAGGCCATGATCCAGGAAGTGGCAGCAGACAGACCCGATGGATAACCAGGGCCTGCCCTAGACAGGGGCCGGGGCGAGGCAGGTCCTGCCGCGCGAACTGCAGACCCGGGCACCGAAGGCGACGAGCGCGCAACCCGAGGCTAGCTGCTCGTCACTTCTTCGCGGCGTCCTTAACCTTCTCGCCGACCTGCCTCAGATTGCCTATCGCCTCCTTGGCCTTGCCCTTGCCCTCCAGCACGGGATCACCGATGGCCTTGCCGATGCCCTTCTTGATCTTGCCCTTGGCTGCCTCGGACTTACCCTTGGCCTTGCCGCTGGCGCTCACGGCATTCCTTTCGCTCGACGACCAATGTCGCGTGGCCTCTGCCCGGCCGGCATCGTCTCTAACATCCGCCCGTTGCGGCGTGGGCTACCGGAGCTGCGCCCTACGCCGCGAGCGGCCCTCCGCACTCACCCGCGGAGAGCCAGTCTCCGCAGTAGTGCGCCTAGCAGCGGGGAAGATCGCATGCGCGACCTAGCTGCCTGGATCTGCGGGAATGTCGCGGCCCAACTCCCGCCGCAGTTGGCCCTCAACGCGCATCCCTTCTGGGCCGAATGCGGCTATGACAGCCGCTGACAGATCGTCGGCGGCCTTAGCCAGTTCGTCGGCAACCTGCCCCAGTTCGGGCAGCGTGCGCGCCGTCACAGGTATGTCCTCGGAGCTTCGCGGGGTTTCCACGGCGGCCATGACGCCGCCGGGGCGCATTGCCCAGGCATCGTGAATAACCCGGTTGCGCCTGGTGTTGGCTGCCCTGCACGCCTTGAGCGCAGCGGCGAACTCGGCCTTTGCCGCTACCTCGATATCAGTGTGCACCTCGGCAACGTTCTCGCAGGTTTCGATCAGGTTGTGAGCCGTAAGGTGCCCATTGACCACCGGCGCGTACTTGCTGCCGACCAGTGCGGCAAACGCGGCCCGCAGAATTTGCTCCAGGTAAGACGATTCAAGGACAACGCCTCCAAGAGCGCGCTGCAAGGCATTCACTTCGTCATCGGTCACGCCAACGAGCATCGCGCAGCCGACGGGTGATCGGCACGCCTTTGATTGCACCTGACGCTCCAGGTCGGTCATGGCGGCGGCCAGGACGCCCAGGGCCACGTCAGGTCGAACGCGACTAGGTGTCGGCGCCCGAGCCGCCCGGGTCCGCATCAGGGAAGTTCGCCCGCAGAAAAGCACGGAGGTCGTGGTGACTTGCCAGCATCCGGTCCCGGTCGGCGGGCCGTATCTCGGGCAGGTCGGCGAGGTCCGCGCCCATGTCAGCCAGCACCTCGTCCATGGCCGTCAGCAGCCGGCCCGGATCACGAATACTCATGAGGTCGCGATCCTGCGGCAGTATCACCTCGGCGCGCACCAACTCGTCGGCGATCTCCGGCGGGCAGCCGAGGCCGGCCTGGAGCAGGTCGCTCCACCGGCGTCCCAGTACACGAATACCCGTCAGCGACTGGTAGCCCACGAAGATCTGCGTCCAGGCGTCGACGACGAACCGATCCCAGCCGATTTCCTCGATGTCGGCGAGGTCACTGTCGTACACCCAGCGGAGCCTACGTCGGCTCGTCGGCAGAGGGAAGATGCGTACGCCACTCTCAGGACCTGCGCGACGGGCGCCGCCTATTCAGTCCAGCCACGGTCCGAAGTCCTCGCCACCGGTCAGCACGAATGCCCCGCATGATCCGCAGAGATTGCGGCCCCGGACAACCACCAGGGCAGCCCGCCAGCACACGGCGCAGGTCGCCTGGCTACCCTCCGGGAGCGTTTCGATCTCATCTGCCGGCGCTGCTGACGGTGTCTCGACCGGGCGTGCTGCCATACCTGGTCTATCGCTCGGCGACCCGCGTTATTACCGACGCAGCGCAAGCGGGCGGATTTCCCGGCCGTCGCTGAGCGGCGGACGGGGACAGCGGAGGGCTGGCCGCTGAGCTGATCCTCGGCTGTCACAGCCGACGTTGCGGCCGTGTCTTATCTGTACCGGCACGATTACCAACAGGAGGCTAGTGATGGCTGCACAGCACGCGGTCGATCAGGCCGATATCCGGCAGCTCATTGACACGTTGGTCGACGCGGTTCGCGCCATGGACCTGGACGCTCTCAGATCGATTTACGCTCCGGACATCGTGACCTTCGACGTCACTGGGCCGCTGCAGCGCGTGGGAGCAGAGGCCAAACTGGGGAACTGGGTGGAGGCCTTCGCCGCCTTTCAGCACCCACTCGGATACGAGATCCGCGATCTTACGATCACCTCGAGTGGTGGCGTGGCGTTCGCGCACGGCCTGGCCAGGCTCAACGGCACCCTGAAGAATGGGGCCTCTGGCGGCGGTTTCTGGGTTCGATTCACCGGCTGCCTTCGCAAGATCGACGGCCAATGGCTGATCGAGCACGACCACGCCTCGGTACCGCTAGACCTAGCAAGCGGCAGGGCAGCATTGATACGCGAGATCTGAGCACCCGCTCACCGACGGAAGGACCGCGCCGCTGGCCGGAGTAATGAACCCGAATACCCGTGATCGCATGGATCACGAGCTATGTGATAGTTAGGGATATGCCGATACGGGCGGTCGGGTTTGACATCGGCGGCGTTCTGGAGCGCGTGGCCTCGTGGGAGGTTCTGTCGGATCGCTGGGCGGAGCGGCTGGGCGTGCCGGAACCAGTGGTAGCTGCCGCCCTGGCGGCCGTTGACCCGGACGACCTGGCAGGCATCGGTGGCCTCGATGAGGCGCAGATCAGCCGCCAGTTTGCCGCGGCGCTCAGCTTGTCGGCGGCGCAGACCGCGCAATTCATGACCGACATGTGGGATTGGTACTGCGGCGAGCTCGATGTGGAGCTCGCGGCGTTCGCGGTCGGGCTGCGGCCGCGCTACCGGACTGGGATCCTGAGCAACTCCGCTGATGGCGCGCGGCGCGAGGAGCAGGCCAGGCACGGCATTGAGGACATGGCCGACGTCGTCATCTATTCACATGAGGTGCGCGTCGCCAAGCCCGACGCGCGCGCGTTTCAGCTGCTGTGCCGGGAGCTGGACGTGGCGCCTGGCGAGCTCATTTTCGTCGACGACCAGCCGGGGCATATCGCTGCCGCGACTGGGCTCGGTATCCACGGGGTGCTGCACGTCAGCGCAGCTAAGTCGATTGCGGCGATCGAAGGCCTGCTCGCT
Source organism: Streptosporangiaceae bacterium (assembly GCA_030041275.1). Lineage (GTDB taxonomy): Bacteria > Actinomycetota > Actinomycetes > Streptosporangiales > Streptosporangiaceae > JAJYUU01. The sequence continues at coordinate 17,909 of JASHOE010000251.1, read as the reverse complement.
CCCGCGTTATAGACCCGCGCAGGCGCAGGGCGCACGCGCAGGCGCAGGCCGAGGCGACGGCGACTCCGCGCCGGCTTCGCTGCGGTGGGCTCGGAAACAGTCGTCGCTAGGGTGTCGAATCGGCCCGAGTGCCTTCGTGGAGAAGGTGAACGGCAGCCGTCCAGGCTGCCGGTGAACACAGAGGAGCTTGCGATGGCGCTATACCTGATCGCCTTCAACGATGAGTGGGCGCCCGAGCTCACGTCGGAGGAGCTGCGCGAGCGGGGCGCGGCTGGCATGGCCCTCATCGAGGAGATGACGCACGCCGGCGTCTTCGTTTTCGGCGACGGCGGCCTGGACGCGTCGACCGTCGTGTGCAGCGTCGACCCGAGCAGCGGCTCGCCGGTCTTCACCGACGGGCCGTTCACCGAGACCAAGGAACACCTCGGCGGTTTCACCGTCGTCGACGTGCTCGACGACACCGCGGCACGGTACTGGGCCGGCCGGATCGCGGTCGCGGTCGGCTGGCCCCAGGAGGTGCACCGCTTCCCGGCTCGGATGGCTTGAGCGGGCCGAGAGAACCTCGGCCACCCCCGCGCACAACCGGGCGATGCTGCACCGTTAACTCGCAGTGCGACCGGCCCCTATTGTGGCGGCATGGCCTCATGGTGGCACCGCGACGTCATCGCCGCAGGCAAGCTGCCGCTGATGCTGTGCTTTCTGGCGTTCGTCGTCACCTTTGTGCTGACCCGCACGATCACGCGCATGATTCGTGACGGCCGCGGCCCGTTCCGGAATCAGGTGACAGCCAGTGGGACGCATATCCATCACTCCGTCCCCGGCATCATCCTGCTGATCGTCGGAGCCTTCACGGCGGTCGGCGGCCCCGACTCGCTCGGCTGGCGCTCGTTCGCCGGATTGGCGGTCGGCGTCGGTACGTCGCTCGTACTCGATGAGTTCGCGCTGATCCTGCACTTGCAGGACGTCTACTGGAGCGGCGAGGGCCAGCTCTCGGTCGAGGCGGTTACCCTGGCGGCCGCCTGCCTCGGACTGGCCCTCGTCGGGTTCAGCCCATTCGGCGTGAAGGACATCGGCGGCTTCGAGCTGTCACTGCGTTTGACCGCGACCGGGATACTCATTGCCGACGGCGTGCTTTCCGTCATCTGCGTACTAAAAGGCAAGTATCGGACGGCATTGTTCGGGCTCTTCCTGCCGCCCGTCGGGGTGATCGGGGCGCTGCGGCTCGCCCGCCCGTCGTCGATCTGGGCACGACATCGTTACCGGGGCAGGCGGATGGAGCGCGCCACGCGCCGCGCCGCGGACTTCGATCAGCGCTGGGCTCCTCTGCAGACCGACTGGGAAGACTTCGTCGGCGGGAAACCATCGCAGCCCAACCCGCCAGCCAGCGACAACACTCGCCGCTGAACCCGGTCGACGACGCCAGGCCCATGCAGCCGCGGCGGGCTGGGGCTGGGGCAATCACAGCCACCTGAGGAACTACCTCGTCCTCGCCGCTCGGTGCGTTCCGGCCGCAATGACATGGCACGGTGCTCGCCGCGCCTGGCTGCTAGCGTCACCTGCCGACGGATCATCGATGGGAGGCGGCCGATGCCGAATTGGGCTGAGCAAGTGACCGCGATCGCGACCGCGGTGAGTGCACTCGGACTGCTGAGCGCGATCGGCGCGGTGGTCTTCGCAGGGCGACAGGCACGCGAGGCCCGGATCGGCCGCGAGGCCGCGACCGCGGTGGAGTTCTTTCGGCGCTGGAGCGAAGCCCCGCTCGTCGAGACCCGTCGCCTGGTCGCGCAGTTCGAGACGCCAGAAGCTCTGCGCGATGCGATGACGCAATTCATTGCGGAGAACTCGGTCCAGGCCTACGTGCTGTACCGGGAGCTCGACTTCTTCGAGCAGCTCGGCGCCCTCGAGAAACATGGCGGGTGCGATTTTGAGCTGATCAGAACCTTGCTTGGCCGTCGTCTGATCGATCGGTGGGAGATGTGGCAGCCGTCGATCGATGCGATCGGGGGGAAGGACGTCTACCCGATGTTCGACCGGCTCGTTACCAAGATGCGCGCCGCCGTCCAATCCGACCTGGCCGGTGCGTACTTCGGGCGCCCGTTGGGCCGGTAGACCTGAGTCGTCACGCCCTTCGAATCGACGCGCGACTCGATCAGGTCAAGCGCCAAGTCGGGGCCGGTGTCGAGGAACAGCCGCCTGCCTTGACCGAGGACCACGGGGACGGTGACGAGGGTGATCCTCGTCCGTTGCGCCGCCGTTTCCTTGCATCACTCCGTCGACGGTGACTTGCGTCATGGTTGTGAGCTTCATTCTTTGATCTCCTTCAGCGGTTGGGCGCTCCGCGCCCGGCAGGCCCCACCCCTGCCACGAAGACCTCGGCCTCGATCCGACAGCACCCCCCGGATTTCTTTCACTGGCTTCTGCTTCGCCAGGTTGCGAAGGACCGGTCGCCGGCACCGCTGGCAGCTACCCTTCTGCCTGGCTTCTGGATAAATCTGCGAGGGACGATGGCTGAACGGCAGGGATCGTCGGGGACGTATGACGTCTGGGCGGACCGCGGCGTGATGGTTACGATGCGAGACGGTGTCCGCCTCGCCACCGACCTGTACCTCCCGGCTCGCGGCGGGCGCCCTGTCCCTGGCCGCTTCCCCGCCCTCCTGGAGCGCACGCCTTATAGCCGACAGGGCCTGGGCGCGATCGCGGCCGCGAAGTTCTTCTGCCGCCACGGGTATGCCGCCGCGATCCAGGACGTCCGCGGGCGCTACGACTCCGAGGGTGAGTGGTATCCCTTCGCGCTCGAGGCCGAGGACGGTTATGACACCGTAGAGTGGCTGGCGTCGCGGGACTGGTCCGACGGCAAGGTAGGGACGGTCGGCCTGTCGTACTCCGGCAGCGACCAGCATGCCCTCGCCTCCCTTGCCCCGCCTCACCTGGCCGCGGTCTTCGCCTCAGAGGCGATGTCGAACTACCACACCGGCTCGATGCGCCAGGGCGGCGCGGCCGAGCTCCGTTTCCTCGTCTACTCACTGTGGATGGCCGCCGAGTCTCCCAGGGCGCTGCGCGACCCGGCGCTGCGTGCGGCTACGCAAGCCGAATCAGACGCGGTGCTGGACTGGCTACGCCGCACACCGCCCAAGCCGGGCGTGTCCATACTGCGTAACTTCCCTTCCATCGAGCGGTGGGTGCTCGACGTGCTGCGGCACGGCGACTATGACGACTACTGGAAGCAGCGCGGCTACAACATCGAGGAGTACTACGACGAGTACGCCGACGTCCCTGTGTGCCTCCTCAGCGGCTGGTACGACACCTACACGCGTGCCACCGTGAACAACTTCGTCGAGCTGCGACGCCGCAAGCGCGGACCAGTGCACATGATCATCGGTCCCTGGATCCACGGCGTCGACTCGCTGCGCCAGAGCTGGTCCGGTGACGCCGACTTCGGGATCGACGCACCGCTCGATGACTACGACGGCTACCGGCTGCGTTTCTTCGACGCCGCGCTGCGCGGACTCGACACCGGCTTCTTCGAGATGCCTCCGGTCCGCCTGTTCGTGATGGGCGGGGGCAGCGGTCGCAAGCTGCCGAGCGGGCGGCTTGACCACGGCGGCCGCTGGCGCGACGAACAGGAGTGGCCACTCCGCCGGGCGCGCGCCACTCCCTACCATCTGTGGCCGGACGGCTCGCTCCGCACCGCGGAGCCTCCCGCGGGACCGAGTTCGCAGACCTACCGCTACGATCCGGAACACCCGGTCCCGACGATCGGCGGCAGCATCTCTGCTGCAACCGCGGTGATGCCCGCCGGCGGCTTCGATCAACGGGGGCGGCCGGGCCTCTTCGGCTGTGAAGACAAGCTGCCGCTCAACGCGCGTCACGACGTGCTGTCATTCCAGACCGAGCCGTTGACCCAGTCCATCGAGGTCACCGGTCCGCTCACCGTCCGGGTCTGGGTATCGGCAAGCGCGCAGGACACCGATCTGACCGCGAAGCTGATCGACGTCTACCCGCCCAGCGCCGACTACCCGGACGGGTACGCGCTGAACCTGCAGGACGGCATCCTCCGGCTGCGCTACCGTAACGATCGCTCACACCCGGAGCTGATGACTCCAGGCGAGATCTACCGGGTCGACGTCGCGCTGGCGCCCACCAGCAATCTGTTCGGAATCGGCCATCGCATCCGGCTCGATCTCAGCAGCAGCAACTATCCGCGGTTCGACCTCAACCCGAACACCGGTGATCCCCTCGGAGTCAGCGGCCGCACGGTCCCTGCCGACGTCACCATCCACCACGACGCCGATCATCCTTCCCACCTGGTTCTGTCGGTCGTGCCGTAGCTGTCCCTCTTAGTGACAGGAGGACCATGGATCGTGAGGGCCTGCGAGTCGTGCCCGAGGCCGCGCCCGACGTGGCAGAAGGGCGCGGCCGGCCTGACGAGGATGGTGCGCCCATCGAGACTGCGTCAGGTGAGCATGGTCGGGCCACTGGCAGGCGCGGGACGTTCCGTGCGCTGCGCTCGCGGCCGTTCCGGCTGTACTTCGCGGGTCAGGTGGCGTCGGCCAGCGGCACCTTCGTTCAGCAGACCGCTATCGGCTGGCTGGTTCTGCGGCTCACCGGATCTGCGGCGGAACTGGGCCTGGTGCTGGCCGTGGGCGGCGTGCCGTCGCTGCTCTTCGGCCCGTGGGGCGGGACCATCGCCGACCGAGTCAACCTCCGCAGGTTGCTGATCGGCACCCAGACTGCCTTCGGTGTGCTCGCCGGCTTGCTCTGGGCACTGGCAATCGCCGGAAAGGCGTCCGTTCCGGCGATCGTCGCGATCAGCGTGGCGGGCGGTGTCGTGCAGATCGCCGACTCCCCTGCCCGGCAGGCCCTGGTCGGCTCGCTGGTAATGCCAGCGGACCTGTCCAGCGCGGTAAGCCTGAACGGCGTCGTTATGAACAGCGCTCGGGTGGTCGGGCCAGCTCTCGCTGGAGTCCTGATCGTCACGATCGGCACGACTCCGTGCTTTGCTGTCAACGCACTGTCGTACCTAGCCGTGATCGCCGCGCTTGTGCTGCTCCGTCCGCTGCGGCCGGCCACCCGGCGGCGTGGCTCGAACGGCGGCGTCCGAGAGGGCCTGCGGTATGCCGCCAGCCGCCAGCAGTTGTGGCTGCCGCTCATCATGATGGCGCTGGTTGGGCTGCTGGCCTTCAATTTCCCGGTTATCTTGCCCGTGCTGGCCAGCCACACGTTCCACGGCAACGGCGGGACCTACGGGCTATTGACCACCATGCTCAGCATCGGCTCGGTCGGCGGGTCGCTCGGCGTGGGCCTCATCCGCCATCCCCGACGGCCCTACCTCATGACCGCCGCGCTGGCATTCGGGGCTCTGCTGGCCGCGACCGCTGGAGCACCGGACGTAGCGGTTGCCTGCCTGACACTGCTGGCGACCGGGGCAGCTGCCTTCTCGTTCGTCACATTGTGCTCGACCACGCTGCAGCTGCATTCTTCTCCCGACTATCGCGGGCGAATCATGGCCCTGTGGGTCTATGTCTATATCGGCACCACCCCGGTCGGCAGCGTCATTACCGGGGCGATCATCTCGGCGGGCGGCGCACGGGCCGCCCTGCTCACCGGCGCCGCAGCCTGCCTAGCCGCAGCCGCGATCGCCTCGCGCGTGCACACGCCGCCGCATGCGGACGCGGCTCTGGCCGATCTCGCCGGTGCCTAAAGGTCGGTTCCTTGGGAACGATCGATCGCGGCCGGGGTGTCGATTCGAGCCGGGTGCGTTCGTGGAGAAGGTGAGCGGCAGCCGTCCGGGCTGCCCGTGAGCACAAAGGAGCTTGCGATGGCGCTGTACCTGATCGCCTTCAACGATGAGTGGGTGCCCGACCTCACGTCGGAGGAGCTGCGCGAGCGGGGGGCCTCGGCTAGGGCCTTGATCGAGGAGATGACGGTCGCCGGGGTCTTCGTCTTCAGCGACGGCGGCCTGGACGCGTCGACCGTCGTGTGCAGCGTCGACCCGAGCAGCGGCTCGCTGGCCTTCACCGACGGGCCGTTCACCGAGACCAAGGAGCACCTCGGCGGTTTTGCGGTCGTCGACGTGGCCGACGATGCCGCAGCACGGTACTGGGCCGGCCGGATCGCGGTCGCGGTCGGCTGGCCGCAGGAGGTGCACCGTTTCCCGCGCCGGATTGCGTTGAGCGACTGACAAGCAGTCCGCGGTCCTGGCTTGACCGCGAAGTTCTCAGTTGCACGCGCCGGTCGCGGTAGGCCAGACTCCTGACCGATTGCGGCACTTGCAGGGGTGCTGCGGCACTTTCCCGGAGGACGTCGGTGTACTCCTATCCGCCGGCCCGGATGGGCAGCGAGGTCGACGACTATCACGGTGAGCAGGTCGCCGATCCTTATCGGTGGCTTGAGGCGACGACCGACCCAGAGACGATCAGCTGGATCAAGGCCGAGAACGAGCTGACAGAAAGCTTTCTGGCCGGGGTAGCCGCGCGTGCGGCGATCCGCGAGCAACTGACCAGGCTCTGGGACTACCAGCGAGCCGACGCGCCGTTCGAGCGTGGCGGCCGGTGGTTCCAGTCACGCAACCCCGGGCTGGCTGCGCAGCCGGTGGTCTATGTCATGGACGAGCCAGGCGAGACGGGGCGTGCGCTGCTCGACCCGAACACGCTGTCCGCTGACGGTACGACCGCGGTGAGCGCCGTCAGCGTCAGCGACGATGGCACCCTCATGGCGTACGCCACGAGCGACGGCGGCTCGGACTGGCTGACCTGGCGGGTGCGGGATGTCGGGACTGGCGAGGACCTCGCCGACGTGATCGAGTGGTCGAAATTCTCTGGCGCCGCGTGGCGTCGCGACGGAGCTGGCTTCTTCTACGGCGCTATGCAGCCCACCTCGGCGGGTGCCGAGTATCTCGAAGCCAACGCGGCACAGCGGATCCTCTATCACAAGATCGGGACGCCGCAGGACGCTGACAAGGTCGTTTTCGCCGCGTCGGATAAGCCCGACTGGATGCCGTATGCCGAAGTGACGGAAGACGGACGGTTCCTCGTCGTCACGATCGAGCGAGCCGCGGGCTTCGAGACCCAGTTGCACGTGCTTGACTTGCACGATCCAGCGGCACAACTCCGGCCGCTCATCGACGACTTCGAGTCTGTCAACGTGGTCGCGACGAGCGTAGGTACGACCTTCTACCTGGTGACCGACCACGGCGCGGAACGCAAACGGCTGGTGGCCGTCGATCTCGAAGCGCCAGGGCGGGAGAACTGGCGCGAGGTCATCAGCGAGAGCGGGGACACCCTCCAGACCGCCTATCACTATGGTGGCCAGCTGGTCTGCCACTACCTGCGGGACGCTCATTCCGTGCTGCGTGTCCACGCGCTTGACGGTGGTTATCTGCGCAGCATCCCGCTGCCCGGCATCGCCTCGCTGGCCGCCGACGGCCAGGATCGCTGGGCCATATCGGGCCGGGCGCGCTCTGACTTGATGCACTTCAAGCTGACCTCGTTCACCGAGTCAGGCGCGATCTGGCAACACGACCTGGCGACCGACCAGACGCGGCAGATCGAGCCATCCAGCGCGCGAATCGAGCCTGCCGACTTCATCACCGAGCAGGTATTCGTCACCTCGGCGGACGGAACGCCGGTGCCGGTGTTCCTGACCCGCCGGCGGGATGTGCAGCCCGACGGCCAGGTGCGTGCGTTGCTGTACGCCTACGGCGGATTCGATATAGCCATCACGCCGTGGTTCGCTCCGCTCATGGCGGCGTGGCTCCAGCGTGGCGGCCTGCTTGCCGTAGCCAACCTGCGTGGTGGCGGCGAGTACGGCCATGCCTGGCACGAGGCCGGACGGCGGGCTAACAAGCAGAACGTGTTTGACGACTTCTGCGCGTGTGCCCGGTGGCTCGTGACCTCCGGCTGGTCACGCCGCGACCGGATAGCGATCATGGGCGCATCGAACGGCGGACTGCTCGTGGGCGCTTGCCTGACCCAGCACCCTGAGCTGTTCGGCGCGTGCATCCCGGACGTCGGCGTGCACGACATGCTGAGGTTCCACAAGTTCACCATCGGCTGGGCGTGGACCGGCGAAATCGGCAGCCCGGACGACCCGGAGCAGTATCGGTGGCTGCGCGGGTACTCGCCGCTGCATAACGTGCGGCCAGGGACTCGCTACCCGGCAACGCTGCTGCTCACTGGCGACCACGACGACCGGGTGGTCCCGGGCCACTCGTTCAAGTTTGCCGCTGCGCTGCAGGCCGCTCAGGGTGGCGACCAGCCGATCCTGATCCGGGTCGACACCGCCGCTGGCCACGGCGCCGGCAAGCCAACGGCGAAAGCCATCGCCGCCGACGCCGACGTGCTGGCATTCCTGGAGGCAATACTCGGACCAGCGTGATCAGGATGAGCGGCTGGACCTAGCGATGCTTTCCAGCTTGTCGTAATGCCGCTTCCATTCGGCCGGACCCGCTTCCGGTGGCATGTTGCTGACGCCCTTGAGAAGTCCGGCAGCTCCGTCGATGTATTCCCTGATGATGTCCGCATGGCCGGCGTGACGGGCGGTCTCCTGGATCGTGTGCACGAGCAGCGTGTGCAGCGTGGGGCGGCTGCGCTCCGCCGGCCACCACGGCACTGTGCCGCGCGCATCCAGTGTCAGCTCCTCGATGGTGGCGTCGGAGTGCGCCCACACCCGCCGGTAGAAATCTGTCACCTGGTCCCGTGACTCGGCCCCCGTTGCATAACTGTGACCGCTCAGCTCAGCGCCGTCGCCCTCGTGCCAGTCCAGGTCGTTCTCACCGGGGAACGGCCGGTCAACTACTTCGCCGAAGTACTGGGCTTCCACGCCGGCACAGTGCTTGACCAGCCCGAGCAGGTTGGTCCCGGTGGGCGTCATTGGCCGCCGGATGTCGTAGTCGGAGAGTCCCTCGAGCTTCCACAGCAGGACCTCGCGCGAACGCTGCAGGTACTCGTGCAGCGTCCGCTTTTCCTCAGGTTGAGTCATGCTGCGAGTCTTGCTCGCCGGAGCGGACCCGTACAACGGATTTGCACGCCGCGCGGCTACTAATCCCCGCCCCCGATTCCTCCCCCGCTCCCCGACTCCCGGTACAGATGGAGTGCTTCGGTCAGCCGTTGCAGCGACTGCTCGTTGAACGGCACGCACTGGAACATGATGTGCGGCACGCCGAGTTCGGCGTAGCCGCGCATGGCCGCCGCGATCTCCCGTGGTGTGCCGGTCAGCAGATTCTCGAAAGCTGCTGGCCTGTCGGGTCGCAGGTCAGGAAACCACAGGCCGATGAAGGCGGTGACGGCGAGCGTCGCCGGGTCACGGCCCGCCTGATGGCAGGCGGCCGAGATCTTGGCGAGGGGCTTGGCCATCGTCTCGGGCTCGCCCAGGTAGCCGGTGTTCCACATATCCCCGTACCGCGCGGCCAGCGCGAGCATGCGCGGACCCTCGCCGCCCACCAGCAGCGGCGGTCCGGCGGGCCGAGGACCGCGCGGCGCGATCTCGCAGTCTCGCGCTTGGTAGTACCGCCCGGCGAAATCTGCACGCCCGTCACGCAGCAGCGGCACGAGCACCTGCAGGGCTTCTTCGAGGCGGTCCACGCGATGATCGAAGGGCAAGCCGAACGCCTGGTACTCGGGTTCGTTCCAGCCCGCGCCGATGCCCAGGATCAGCCGGCCTTGACTCACCTCATCCAGGGTGATCGCCATCTTCGCCAGGATCGCTGGATTGCGCATCGAGTTGCACAGCACCAGGGGACCCAGTTCGACCCGGCGCGTCGCCTCGGCCAGCGCAGACAGGACCGTCCAGCATTCCCATATCCCGGTAGTACCGTCGTGGGCGTCGCGGTACAGAAGATGGTCAGCGAGCCAGATGCTGTCGAAGCCTTCCGCCTCTGCCTGCGTGGCGATCGCGCGGATCGTCTTGTACCGGCGAGGGATGTTCTCCGGCAGCGCGTTAGCCGTGTAGACCAGCAGTCCGACCTTCACGGCTCGACCACGATCCGGGTCATCTCAGTGTTCGAGTTCGTCTCCCCAGGTCGTCCTGTCATCGGGGGACAGTGCCGACCTGGCTCCATCGCCATCGAGTCCGCCGGGCTGGTCGCCAGCTTGTTGGTTTGGGCCATGGCAGGGACGTTAGTGACACTCCACTGACACCTTCTGTCAGTAGACCTACTGCGGCCATCGGCTGTCAGCGGCCCTGGCGATACTTGGCGCATGCGCGCCAGCCGTCTGCTGTCCATGCTCTTCCTGCTGCAAAGCCGCGGGCGGATGACAGCTCAGCAGCTGGCCCGCGAACTGGAGGTCTCGGTACGCACGGTTTACCGCGATGTGGAGGCGCTCAGCGCGACTGGCGTCCCGCTGTACGGCGACGCCGGACACGCAGGCGGCTACCGGCTGCTCGAGGGTTATCGCACCCGGCTGACCGGGCTGACCGCCGCGGAGGCCGAGGCGCTGTTCTTGTCCGGGCTGCCCGGCCCGGCGGCCGAGCTTGGCCTCGGTGGCGAGCTGGCGGCCGCGACGCTGAAGCTGCGGGCGGCGCTGCCCGCCTCGCTGCGCGAGCACGCCGACCACCTAGCCGGGCGCTTCTACCTGGACGCCCCGGGTTGGTACCGCAGCGCGCCGGACGTGCCGAGCCTGCCGGTCGTCGCGAGCGCGGTCTGGGACCGCCGGGTCATCCAGGTCACCTACCGGCGATGGCGGGAGCCGACGGAGGTAACCCGACGGCTGGAGCCGCACGGCCTGGTGCTGAAGGCGGGCACCTGGTACGTCGTGGCCCGTTGCAACGGGGTCATGCGGACTTACCGGGTCGATCAGATCGTCGCGGCAACTCCCTGCGACGGTGGCTTCACCGCCGAGCCTGGATTCGATCTCGTCGGCTACTGGCATTCCTACCTGGCCGAGTTCCACCGGCAGCTGTACACCGGGCACGCGGTGATCCGACTCTCTGCAGACGGTGTGCGGCGCATGCGTCATCTGCTGAGCGCCGCGGCCGTCACCGCGGTCGAGACCACCGGCACCGCCGACACCGACGACTGGGTACGGGCCCGAGTGCCGATCGAGTCAGCCGACCAGGCACTTGCCGAGTTCCTGCGGTTCGGCTCGGACATCGAGATCCTCGAGCCCGCCGAGCTACGCGAGCATGCGGCCAGGACAATCAGAGCGATGGCTGCGATCTACGGCTAGCCACCACTACTGCTGGGGTAGGGGACACGGTGGCGACTTGGCGCTCGGCGGTGCGGGTGCAGAAGCGGCGCGATGAGACGGAATGGGAGGAGACAACAGGATGCGGATCGCGGTTGCAGGTGCCACGGGACGAATAGGACAGCTGACCGTCGCCGCGCTGGAGCGAGCCAGCCATCAGCCGGTCCAGGTGAGTCGTCGGGCGGGGGTCGACGCCTATACCGGAGCCGGCCTGGACGACAGGCTGCAGGACGTCGATGCGGTCATCGACGCGACGAACATCGCGTCACAGGACGAGGCGGAGGTCGTCGACAGGTTCGGCACGATCACCCGTAACCTGCTGGCCGCCGAGGAACGGGCGGGTGTGCGTCACCACGTCCTGCTGTCGATCGTCGGTATCGATTACGGTCAGCGGGTCCCGCACTACGCGGGAAAACGAGAGCAGGAGCGCCTAGTCCGGGCTGGCGCCGTGCCGTGGAGCATTGTCCGGGCAACCCAGTTCCACGACTTTGCCGCCATGACGGCCCTGTGGACGGCCCAGGACGGCGTCGCGACCATCGCGCCGCTACTGGTGCAGCCGATCGCTCTCGCCGACGTTGCCGCGGTTCTGGCCGAAACAGCAGCAGGCACGCCCCGGTTCGCGGCCCTGGACATCGCCGGACCGCGGACGGAGGACCTCGTGGACATGGCCCGCCGCACGTTCGCAGCCCGCGGGCAACCCCTGACGCTGGTCCCGACCTGGCGCGGGGCATTCGGAACGGACATGGCCGGCGAGGTTCTGCTCCCCAGCGACGGAGCCAGGCTCATGCCGACCACGTTCGATGACTGGCTGGCGGCGGGCGCGGCGGGCTGACCGGGAACGCCGCCACGTGAGCTAGACCAGACCTGGCCGCTGCCACTCCTCGCCGAGCACGTGCTCGGCGAGGAACGCCAGCACAGTCTCGTACCAGACCTGGACGTCGCCAGGCTTCAGCACCCAGTGGTTCTCGTCAGGGAAGTACAGGAACCGGGCATCCACCGACTGAAACACGAGGTCCCACCACAGCCTCAGCGCTTCGCCGACCGGCACCCGGTAGTCCTTGTCGCCGTGGATGATCAGCATGGGTGTGACGATCTTGTCCGCGTGCAGGTGCGGAGAGCTGGCCAGATAGCGCTCCGGCTGGCTGCGCGGGTCGCCGAAGTGCCGGCGCCAGAACGGCGGCCCGTCGGTCGTCCCGAACATCTGATCGAGCGCCCAGAGCCCGGCGTGGCTCACGATCGCCCGGAACCGGTCGGTGTGGCCGGCGATCCAGTTCGCCATGTAGCCGCCGTACGAGCCACCCATCATGGCCGTCCGCTCGCCGTCGATGTCCGGTCGCTCGAGAACCGCGTCGGTGATCGCCATGACGTCGGTGTACGGGTTGCCGCCCCAGTGATCCCAGCCGCGAGCGATCATGTGCTGGCCGTAGCCGGTCGACAGCGCCGGGTCGGGGAGCAGCACGGCGTAGCCGCGCGCAGCCATCAACCACGGATTCCATCGCCAGGACCAGGAATTCCAGCTCGCAACGGGACCACCGTGCACCCAGAGCAGCAACGGAGCAGGCGCGTCCGCGCTGGCGCCTTCCGGCAGGACCAGCCAGCCACGGATCCGCGTGCCGTCCGCCACGGTCGTCGCGACCTCGGTCACGGTTCCCGGCAGGTCAATTTCACCGCCCGGACTGGACAGCGACTGAGCCTGGCATGCCTTCGGGCCGAGCGGTATCCGGACCGGTGTCGGCGGGGCATTGATTCCGGAACGAAGCGCATACAGGCAGCTGCCGTCGGGAGCGACGCAGAGATTGTCGTACGCCGCGTCGTCGGAGGTCACCGCGGTCGCCGTACCGCCGGCGAGACCGACCAGGAAGATAGGACGCCGTCCGTTCTCGTCCGCGGTGAAGTACACCGAGCTCGCGTCGGGTGCCCACGCCGCCTCGGCGGGCCGCCGGTCGAACCCGGCGAGCAGATCACGGGCGCCGGCGCCGTCGGCGCCGAGTCCAGTGACCACCAGCGTGGCGTCGCCCGGCCGATCGTAGCTGTCGTGTTCGGAGCGGATCGCCAGCACCAGCTGTCCGTCCGGCGAGATCCGCGGACGCTCGAAGTCAAGGCCGGGCTCGCCGAGCAGCGTCCGGCGCTGTCCCGTGCCGGCGTCGATGACCACGACCTCGTTGCGGAACCACGTGTCCTCGGTAACCCGCCATCCGGTGACGACGGCCGTGCCGTCGGGAGCCACCTCGAATTCCTGCTCGTCCAGTGCCCGACCGGCATCTGGAGTCAGGTCGCGCGGCTCGGCGGCCGACTCGGCGCTGCCGGCGAGCAGCAGCCGCACCGCCTCCGGACCGAGGTCGTGGTCCCAGTACCGCAACCTGGCGCCGGGCTCGTGCAGAATCGCGCTCACGCCGGCGTCCGACCGCGCCTTCCGGCGGGCAGCGTCCTGCTCGCTGTCGGCCGCCCCTGGGAACACCGCGGCAGCATAGACAAACGCCGATGCCCCGGTCGCCGCCGCGAGCCCGGTCACGCCGCCGCCCGGGGCCGCGACCCGTCGCGCCTCGCCCCCGGCAGCGGGCAGCAGCCAGAGGGCCGGCTTGTCGTTGCTCGCCTCCCCGTTTTTCTTACCAGCCTCGGGGTCAGCACGCTTGGACGCGAAGAGGAGCGATCCGTCGGACAAGAACTCCGGGCTCGTCTCCCCCTCGGCGCTGCGGGTGAGCCGGACCGCGTCGCCGCCCGCCGTCGTGTCGATGCGCCAGATGCTGGACAAGAACTTCGGCGGCTCGCCGCCCAGCGTCTGCACGACTGCTGCCAGCCACGACCCGTCAGGCGCCAGGCGCAGCGCCGTCACTCGCGGGATAGCCACGTACGTTCCCAAGTCACCAAGCTGCATCGCTTCGGTGCCCTTTCTCCGGTGGTTATGAGCAGGTCTGAGTAGGTACTGAAGACTTTCATACCGGCTGCCCGCGCGGTGGGTCAGTCAGCTTATGGTCAGGTTTTCACCAAGTACGGGTCAAGTTTCGGGGTTATGGTCGGATTCCATGACTGCCGGAGAGACAACGCGGCTGGCCGCCCAGTCGCGTGAGCCAGCGACCTGATGGCGGCGCTGAAGCCGTTCCCCGCGCCCGCGCCCGCGTCTGCGTCTGCGCCCGCGCCCGCGCCTGCGCCTGCGCCGATCGTCGAGTCAGCCGCCGCCGAGCCGAACCGGCAGCACCCTGGCCCGGTCGGCGCGGCTCCCGCCAGCCCGGCTCGCAGACAGCGGCTCGCCTGGCTGGACGCGCTTCGGGGAACTGCCGCGCTCTGGGTTGTCTACGAGCACTGGGGAGCCCGAGTGTTCCCCGCGGTGCACGCTGTGGTGTTCAGCGTGTTCGACCCCGGCTTGTACGGCGTGTTTGTGTTCTTCCTGATCAGCGGCTACATCGTGCCCGCGTCGCTGGAGCGGACCGGCAGCGTGCGGACCTTCTGGATCAGCCGCCTGTTCCGGCTGTTCCCGCTGTTCGCCTTCGTCATCGTAGCCACCCTCGCGTTCCACCTGGTCGGGCTGCCCGGCGTGCGGGGCACGAGCGAGAACGTCTCAGCGGCTGCCCTATCCCACCTCTTCATGCTCAATGACCTGCTTGGCGAGCCCAACTTCGTCGTCGTGATCTGGACGTTGTCCTACGAGATGGTCTTCTACCTGCTGGTCACCGCGCTATTCGCGGCGCGTCAGCAGCGACGCAGCGGTGGCGTTGCGGTCACGCTGGCCGCCGCGGCGCTGGGGCTCGGCGGGCTGCTGCCGACTGCGTGGCTGTCGGACCACACCGTCGGGCCCACCGCCGTCGCGCTCACCGGCGATGCGCTGGTCATCGGAGGGCTCGCCGTGGCGGTTATCGCGCGGGGCAGGCTGCGGGCCATCGGCGCCTGGGTTGCTGCGGGCACCGGCCTCGTGCTGGTCCTGTTCAACGAGCGCCGCTACGGCTACGAAGGGCTGACCATCCTGGCGCTGATGTTCACCGGCACCCTGGTGTATCGGGCTCAGCACGGGCAGGTCAGCCGCCGGTGGGCCGGGATCATCACCGCTGGCGTGTTCGCGGCGGCCATGGCCGCCGGGGCCTGGCACATCCCGGCCCTGACGACCTCCAGCCGGCCGGCTCTCGAGCAGCGTGAGTGGGTCATGTCCGTGGCCCTGGCCGGCCTGACTTTCGCCGCGGGGCTGGCACTGCAGCGCCGCCGGCTGCCATCCGCCCTGGCCTGGCTGGGCGTCGTCAGCTATTCGGTTTACCTGGTGTTCCCGCTGCTGCTTGATCTTTACGACAGCATCCCGCTCCCGGCGACCTACCAGAATGATGTCTGGCTGCAGGCTGCGGCGTCGGCGGTGTTTCTCGCGGCGCTGCTCGGTACCGCGGGCGTCACCTACCGCCTGGTCGAGGCCCCGATGCAACGACTCGGCCGGCGCGTCGCAGCGAAGCTCGATGGTCGCCTCGGCCCGGACAGGTCGCTCGCTGCTAGCCGGGCAGCGGCCGCCTAAACGCCGGTAACCTAAGCTCAGTCGCGCCAGCCTGGCGAATTGACAGCTGGAGGTGCTGGCCTTGTCCGATCAAGCCACCGCGGATGAGGCCCGCGAGTTCGCAGCGGCGTTCCGCGACTTCATGGACTGGGTGAATGCCACGGTCCCCAGGGAGCGGAACGAGGTCTCTGCCCTGGTCCGCGAGTTCCTCGGAACCGAGCGCGTCCGCCATTCCGTCGTGTCGCGTGACCTGCCGCCGTTTGAGCACGTCAACCTTCAGACCGCCGTCGACGCGTGGTCGGCCCAGCCAGGCCGGACGGTCGACGTCCGGGGCATAGCGATGCCGCCGCACTTCACCATCGAGCTGCAGCAGCTGGTCGTCGGCGAGCACACGCCGCCCTTGCAGCTGACGGCGCCGGGCCTGGCGGACCTGCCGAATGGACCCGGCTCGACGCTGGGCTGCCTGAAGCTGGCGCTGCTGCTCGTCACCGACGCCGACGGACCTTACGTGGTGCTGATCCAGGGGCCAGGCGAGCATCACCAGGGACTGGAGATCGAGATCGCCGGTCTGCCGGTAGCCGCCGCTCAGCGGCTACTTGCTGAACTGGACCGGCTACGTGCCGAAGTCAACGTGTATCGGGGTCACCTGCTCGACGTCTCGCTTGATCCGATGGGCCGGATCAGCCTCGCTTTCGCCGCCCCGCCGGGCATCGGCCGTGACGACGTCGTTCTGCCCGATAGCGTGCTAGCCAGGGTCGAGCGGCATGCGCTGGGCGTCGCCGCTCACCGCGATGCGCTGCTGTGCGCTGGCCAGCACCTGAAGCGCGGGCTGCTGCTGTACGGTCCGCCGGGCACTGGCAAGACGCACACGACGCGTTACCTGGTGGGCCAGATGACCGACTGCACGCGGCTCGTGCTCACCGGCCGGACCCTGGTGGCTGTGGGCGCCGTGACCGACCTGGCCCGCGCCTTGCTACCAGCCGTCATCGTGCTCGAGGACGTCGACCTGGTCGCCGAGGAGCGCTCGCACGGCCCGGCGTCCAGCCCGGTGCTGTTTGATCTGCTCGACGCGATGGACGGCGCCGCGCCCGACGCCGACGTTCTGTTCCTGCTCACGACCAACCGGGCCGACCTGCTCGAGCCCGCGCTGGCCGCGCGGCCGGGACGGGTCGACGTGGCGGTAGAGATCGCGCTGCCGGACGCCGCTGCCCGCGAACGGCTGCTGCATCTGTACGGCCACAACGTGCCGATGACGCTGACCGCGGAGGATGTCACCCTCGCCGTCGAGCGAACGGACGGGACCACGGCCTCGTTCATCAAGGAACTGATCCGCCGCAGCGTGCTGGAGTCATTGCAGGACGACCCGGCCCTCACCGCGGTCACCGGAGCGCACCTGGCCCGCGCGCTCGATGACCTGCTCGACACGGCGCAGGCGGTGACCAGGACCCTGCTCGGCGTCGGCGTCGATCCAGCCAGCCTGCCGGCCGGCGGTGCGTTAGGGGCGAGCCCGGGTCGGGCCGGCTGGGCGTCATCGGGGCGACTGATCACGGCTCAGCGGATCAGAAGGTACAACGGCTAAGCCCGGCAGCTCCGCGAGCAATGCCGGTCACTCGCGGGCGAGCATCGCCGCTGCCTCGCGCTTCAGGTCAAGGTAGGCTGGCCACTGACGTCGACTGCGACTCGGTTGATGGTGCCCGCCTAGGCGCGCGTGCTGGTGCTAGGCCCGCGCCCGGCGGAGGCGTTCAGCTGCCTGGGCGCGGAGCGCGGTGCGGCCCACCGCCGTGTCCCAGCGCAGTGCTTCCTCGCGGGCGTTATACGCCGCCATCCACACGCTGGCCGCCCACGCGATCTCCAGTTCTGCGGCCGTGAACCCGCGCCCGCGGATCTCCTGATAGGTCGTCAGGAAGACCTCGGAGCTTTCGATCGGCGCCAGCGTTGGCGGCCCGTCACTGGCGAAAGACCCGCTCGCCGCTCCTGCCAGTGCCGCCTCCGGTTGCCATGCCAGGCTGTCCCAGTCGTGCACGGCCCACACCTTCCGGCCGTGCCACCGGATGTTCTGAGCTTCGAAGTCGGCATGGCCCAGCACGCATGGCAGGCCGGCGCCTAGCAACCGCCCGCGGGTCCGCACGGCTGCGTCAACGACATACTCGGGCACGGCACCCTGCGCCAGGTTGTCGAGGCACTCGATGGCCGGCCACACCGCGGAATCGGCGTGGTCCCAGCGCACCCAGGGCGGATTCGGCAGCGGCGGCTCGACA
>JASHOE010000250.1 GCA_030041275.1 Streptosporangiaceae bacterium | reverse complement strand
GCTGGACGCGCTGGTGCGATATGCCCATGAGCCTCGCGATGTCGCGCACCGATGCGCGTGCCTTGACGTGCAGGACCTTCGCCGCCTGCTGGGACAGCTCGGCGTGGTGCTCCCGCGCAGCCGCCAGGGTGCGCTTGGACTCGAGGTACCCGCGCAGCAGCTCTGCTGCGTCATCGGGCAAGTCATAGGACCATTCGAGTTGCAGGGCGCGCGCGGCGTCCTCGTACGGTATCCGCAGGTCGGCGTCGGTGCGCAGCACGACCAGGTCCCGGATCTTCTCCTCCAGGTCCGCGATCGTGCGCGATTCAGTCACTGCGCCGTGCACGGGCAGGCCGGGCCCAGTCGCGGTAGCCAGCCACCACGGGTCTTCGCGGGAAAGCGTGACGAGATACGTGCTCACTGGTCCATCCACCCCTCGCCCAGTCGCGGCGCGAAGTCGTTCTCGAAGCCGCGGTCACTGTCCAGGACATGTCCCCAGGGTGGGTGGTGACCGAACCCCGGGCGAGTTCGATGCCCTCCTTGTCGTAGATCGCCCATATGACGTGGGAGCCCTTGCCGCGCCGTCGGCCCCGCCGGTCGGTCACTTCCGCGACGGACCAGGCAGGGTTCGCCTGCCGGGTCCTCTTGCGGAGCAGCCGCACGGCTTCTGCCGCGCTCTTGGGTCCCTGCACCATGACAGTAAGCCTAGTCCGCTAGACAGTCAACCGTCTAACACGCTAGACACCGGCGTGTCGGCCAGCTTCACGTGCCGGTACGGCGCTGCTTCCAGCCGGAACTGGGCCCGGCTCGTCCCGCCCTGCAGTGCCGGGCGGGATCCGTCCGGCAGCAGCAGAACCAGCGGCTCCACACCGTCGACCCACGACCGCACGTCCGCGGGCGTCGACACCGTCCGGTCGTTCACGAGCTCGAACGGCTCCACGTCACCATCGGGTGACGGGAGGATCACCGACGACGGCCACAGCAGCATGTTCACGTTCACGCCGAGCACGACCGCGAGAGCAAGCAGGTCGTCCACGTCCACGCGGCGGTCGTTCTGCTCGATCCTGAGCACGCCATTGGCGGCCAGCGGACGGCCGAGCGCCCTGAGTTCCCGGCTGATGTCGTAGGTGCTCATGCCGCGTCTGACGCGCCAGGCGCGGACGTTCGCCGCGACGCGCGCCGACGCGGCACCGGCTGATGGTCTCGCCTTCATCGCATGCCCTCCTTCACGGTTACGGCCGCATCGGCGGCCAGCTGGTCAAGCAGCTCGAGCGCTGCTGGCCGGACATCGCCAGCGCCGACCTCCTCGAGCGCCGCCCGTGCCACCTCGACACTGGGCGAGTAACTCAGGGCGACGAGGCAGCAGTTCGCGGCGACACGGGCCAGTCCCTCGGAACGCCGGGCGATCGCCTGGCGCCGGTCCGGCGAGGACCTTTGTCGCGGAGCTCCCCCTCCTGCGATCACGCCAGGGCTACTCGCTCGGGCAGGCCTCGGCTTCGCCCCAGGTCTCGTGACGGTGCCCCGCGAGGCACTGATAGGCCAGGCCACCTGCGTCATCCACCTGCCGCACAGCAGGCGGCTTCGCCGCGCGACCGAGCACGCGGTCACGGATCTGCTGGTAACTCTCCCTGGGCGCAGGCTCAGCCGGCGGGGTCGCCGCAGAGGCGAGCGCATTGAACCGGGCCACCTCCGACTGCGCCTCCCGCACGGCCGTGTTGCCGTCGACACTCCGCTCGATGACGTTGCCGCTGGGGAGCGACACGAAAGCGGTCGCCTTCGACTTCTTGCTCAGCAGCGGGGCGAGGCCAAGCACGCCCAGACCAGCCCCCAAGCCAATTGCCGTCGTCGCAGCGGCCGCTCCCGCCCGGCGGTGCCTTGTAGGCGCGGTCATCTCCGCATGCGCGCCGGCTAGCGGGCCGAGAGGCTGGCTGCCGCGCGCGGGGTAAACATAGCCGTCGTCCACGACGACTCCCAGCCTGGGAAATGTGCGTGCCGCATATCCCCGTGTCATCTGCCCCTCCAGGTCAAGAAGGCGGGCCGCCGTTCGCCCTGAGCGCATCGCAGGCCGCGTTGAGCTCGGCGACTACCCGCAGGTTCTCGTTCACCCACCACGCAGTCTTCAGCGGCAGGGAAACCGTCAGCCCGTCCGGGTCAGTGATCACCACCACTCCGCGCTGGCCCCGCCAGCCCTTGCTCGTGATCGCGGTGACCTCAGCGTGCCGCCCCGCCACGGGCTCAAATGAGGGCCGGAACATCCCCTGGCCGAGCCGGTACTTCATCGGCTGCCTCCCATCGGTCAGGGACTCTCGCTTGCTGCTGGCAGGCCCAGGTCGGCACGCACCGTCTGAGCGTCTGCTGTCGCAGTGGAGCCGTCATTAGCGAAGTTGGTGAAGTCCATGTCGGCGCCCTGGCTGATGTCGGCCGCGATCTTGGCTGACGCGATAGCGAGCGTGTGCACGTCAGCCTCGGCGTTCGCCGGCCAGCTCTGCTGCAGCAGCACGCGGGAGAAAGCGAGACTCGCCGCGCCGACAGCCTGAATGGTCGGGTCGGTCGCTGACGTGGCATTCGGGTTGATCTTGTTAACCGCTGCGTTGTAGGGCGCGACGTCGGTGAGGTACTGCTGCTGGTAGTCGACGATCGGTGAAGGGCTGGGCGCTGCCGCCGGGCTGGTAGGTGCACTGTTCCCGGCCGTGCCTGGTGACGCCTGCGACCAGCACCCGGCCGCAAGAGCCGAAGCCCCCAGCAGTGCCACACTCGTGATGATCCTCTTCAAGATGTTTTCCCTCCCTGTATGTGCCTGTTTGACGTCCCACTGGCGTGATCAGTTGACCGGCGCTGCCGCAGCGGCCAGCTGGTCAAGCAGCGCCACAGCGGCGTTGCGGAGGTCGGGGCGGTCCAGTTGCTCGAGCATGCCCCTGGCCACAGCGACCGACGGGCTCGAAGCACACATGGCTGCGACGCACCCGGCGGCCACCTTCGCCAGGCCTTCGGAGGCTGCCTGGATCGTCTGGGCCCGGTCGGCGAGGTCGCGGGTGCTGGTGGTCATCGCTCGCTCGGCAGGTAGACCGACCACTGGCCGTCTTCGTGCTTGCCTATGTCCAGGTCCCGGACGCCACCGAACCGCTCTATCCACACCTTGGCGTCGGGAAGTCCGACGTGCGCGAATCCAGCGAGGTGCGATTCGAAGAGCCAGCCTGATGGCTCGTCGGACTCAGCGGTGTCCACCGCCTCCTGAAGCACTCCGTGAAGCACGCCACCGGCTGGATGGCTCGACGCGCGGAGCCTGGCTGCGACGCCGTCGCTGACAAGCGTGACCGGGTAGCCGCGCCAGTGGAGCTCTAGAGAGCTGACGTCGATCATCGTTCTTCTCCTTCGGGTTTTTGGTGCTGCCGACCTGGCGGCGCCGGGCCATCACATGCAGGGGCGGGACAGGCTCGAGCGGCCTGACGTAACCGCGTTTCATCAAGTCGCGGATCGCCGGGTCCGGCGTGCGCTTGGGGCCGGCCGCTGGTCGGGGCTTGCGCGGCCGCGACGGGGCGGTCATCGGGACACCTGCCGGTTGCGACTCGCACCGCAAAACTCGCAGTAGTCGACCTCGCCGATGACCTGCAAGTGATAACACGAACCGCAGCGCCAGCGCTCAGCCGGTGCGTCAGCATCGACGCGCGCAACCTGTGCCGCTTCCCCACTGGGTTCCCCGTGCGCTTCCCTCCGGCGCGGGGAAGCCGAGTAACTTCCCCTGCCATCTCGCCGCACTTCCCCTGCAGCGACCGCACGGTTCAAGGCTTTCTTCACCAAGTCGCTGTTGACGCCCGTGCCGGCTGAGATCGCAGCCGGGCCCGCGCCAGGGTGACGGCGCAGCCAGGCGACAACTGTCGCCCTGGTATTGGCGGTCATCGGCGCACCATCCACTCGTGCCCGCACTGCTGGCAGCGGTAAGACACCACCCGCGGGTCGGTGAAGGTGACGCGGACCAGTGAGCGCCCCTTGTGGTCTACGCAGGCCGGGCAGACGCGCATAGCCTCGTACGCCGTCACGACGACGCTCCTGTGACCCTGGCGCGGATGTTCTCCCTCAGCACCTCGACGCACCGACGATGCGCCCAGCGCCGCTTGAGGGCTGGCTGCCACGAGTCAGGCATCTTGCGGATGAACTGGCCGGTGCCGATGTGCTTGCCGCACAGGCAGCACAGGCCCGGCTGCCTGGCGGGAATGTAGCCGAGGGCGAGCATTCGGGCTCGCTTGTCGGTCCTCGTCTCTGTCGTGGCAGTCACCGGAGACCCGCCAGGACGATCAGCGGAAGCTTCGACCACTCGTCCCACAGCGCTTGCCCATCCCCGAACGAGTCATACGAGTGACCCGAACGATGCGCTGGTTCCGTGAAGCGGCCGCACTTCCGGCGGTCGCCATCGCAGTACACGCTGCTCTTATGGGTCCCAGACCTGGCCAGGATGCCCGACGCCGAGCCGACAACATCGAGGACCTCAACGTTGGTGTCGGTGTCCCGCTTCTCGGTATTCACGCGGCCAAAGGGCAGGATCCTGGCGGGCTCAACCCAGTCGAGTTGCCGGTACACGCTTAGCGTGACCTGCCGAAAGCCGACCATCAGGGTGCGGACTTCGGCGGTGAGCACCTGGACGCGCGCGTCGTGCTGGCCGTTCGGCTCGGTGTTGTCGTCGGCGGTCATGCGGGGTTAGCTCCTTCGTTCGAGCGCGGCACACGCGCTGTCATATAGCGCGGGCGGGAAACCGTTCCGCAAACCCGCATAGCCCGCAAAAGAGCCTTTGACCAGCAGGAACAGCATGCGGTGTTTAGGAATCTGAGCATCTTCAAGCCCCGCAGAGCCTGCATAAACACCGCTGGCCCTGCGGGGTTTGCGGGTTTGGTGCGGGGTTTACTGTTGATCTTCACTCTGGCGTTTCTCCTGCTCACCGGTCGTGGTGCGGGGTTTGCGGGTTTGCGGGTTCGTTCTGCTGCTCTAGCTTCTGGACCCGGTAGATCTGCGTCTTGGTGTGCTTGTCCTTGGCACCGCGGAGGGCATAAGGGCCGTGAAAGCTGCCGAGCTGGCCGGTCAGTAGCCTGCCGAGTGATTTGGCGGTGACGAGCTGGCCCCGTTCGGTGGTGAGGAACCTTCCGCGCCACGGGTCCGGGTCGCCGGGATCGACCATGCCGACTCCACGCTCGAACTCGGGCTTGACGGGCTCCGCCGACTTGCGGACCTCAGCCGCGAACTTCCACTCGCTCCCGTAGCGGCGAAACCACTCGGTGAGGAACACGATCCATTCGTTGTCCTCGTCATCGATGTCCCTGACCGACTCGACGTTGCCCAGGAAGCCGTCAATGCCGTGGTAGGCGAGGAACCCGCCGACGCCTTCGGCCCACTGCGTGAACTGGCGCATCGTCAGGCCGGTTGCGCGGGGCGCGCCGTTACTGGTCCAGCCGGCCACCATGACCAGCAGGTTCCACAGGACGGTGCACTGGTTCACCGTCCGGAGGATCCACTCGTCCAGGTTGGGGATCTTGAAACCTGTTCGTAGTTCCGGGTGCGGAATGCCCGGGTCGAGTCCGACCAGCACGCTGCGCGTAACCATGTCGCCCCCGAGCCTGAGGTTGTTGCCGGTCGCCGACCAGAGCCGGTCGTTGGCGAGAACGGCAGTCTTGTTGCGCCCTCGCAGCCGGTCCGCCCACGTGCGGTCGGTGATCAGCCTGGCGAGGATCGGCGAGCTGATCACGGTGCCTTCGGCCAGGTTGTCGAACACGACCGACCCGGCCGGGTCGGCGAGTACCGAGGTGATCGCCTTACGCAGTTCCTCATCGCTGCCAGACCAGGACAGGACCCGCTGGCCGTAGAGCATGCCGGGCATGCCGGTGAGGATCGTCTTCCCCGACCCGGCCATGGTCGCGGTGTAGACGCCGAACGGGATCAGGGACCGCAGGAACCGCCGCAGGATCGGAGTAACGAGAATGCCGACATAATTGGCACGGTCGGCCTTGCTGACCCACGGAAAGTCGCCGAGCAGCTGCTTGAGGATGAACTCGCGGGCCGCCGCGACCTGCTCTTTCGTCGGCTTGTCTGGCACACGGTCGAGCGGGATCTTCGATGCCAGGTACAGGCCGGTGCGCTCGTCATAACCGGGGTCCTGGAGAAGCGTTCCGTCGGGCCGGAGAATCGGCGCGCCGGCAATCCCGCGCAGCGGCATCAACCCAGGCCAGGATGCGCCTGCCAGTGCGGCGGTGAGCATCTGCGCGGGCGGCGTGGACTCCTCCTCGTACGCCTCGGTTTCTGTCCTGAACCTCGGCTTGCCCTTGGCGTCATTGCCGTCCGGCACCTTTACGGTCATCTGCTGCATCTTGAAGGTGTAGGTCTCCTCGGCGAGGATTCGGGCGAGCAGCGGCGCGGCTACCGGAGCCGCCGCCACCGGCAGCGGCGAGTCCTCATCGCCTGCCTCGGCCGCTGCGGAACCGGAGACCTCGCCAAGGTGCACAACCTGCCCGTCGGTGACGTACAGACTGGGGAGTTTCCTCTTGTTGATCGCCTCCGTCAGCGCGCGGATAGTTGCAGGTCCGGTGCCGATCTCGATCCGCGGCCTGCACGCTGAGTCCAGGTCGTCCAGTCGCTCCGGGATCATCTCCTCGCCGGTCACCGCTCGGCCCCGATCCGCGCCATTGAGCGGTCGACCTCCACGCGGAGCCGGTCACCATACTTGGCGACAGCGGGTTCGTAACCTGCAGCAAGCTCATGGATCGCGTCGTCGCCGAGGCCCGCCCTCAGGCACGCTCCGACGAGCCGGTGCAGGGCAGCGGAACGGTCCTCTGCCGGACCGTCAAGCGCCCGGCGGACACCGGGTGGCAGAGTGCCATCCGCGGGCAGCGCCCGGGTTGTGCCGGGCCTACGCGGCCGCTGCAGCGGCTTCGGGTCGAGCACGGCCAGTACCTGCGACCAGTCAAGCCGGGCGGTCCCGGCCCGGTTGTCGAGCAGCTCGTACGCGCCTGCCGGTCCCTTGTCGTCGGCATCGACCCATGACGGCGGCGCGAGCACGTAGCCGCCGCCGGACTTGAAGTCGATGAACTGCCGGGGCAGCGAGTGACAGCCCTGATCCGTGCCGGCGAACCGCAGGTGCAGGCCACCGCTGCGAGTTCGTACGAGCGCGCTGGCGCCGCTCACCAGTCCGGCGGCGATCAGCTTGTTCAGCGCGGCGAAGCCGTTCCCCTCTGGCTTCTTGTCGACGTCGAGCACGTCGAACGTCCCCAGCCCGGTCGGGATCCCGATGTTGTACGGGATCGACCGCCACCACGCTTCGATGACTTCCCGCACTGTGGTCGCGTCGTAGAGCCCGTGACCCTGCCTGCCGCACTCCCCGCGGCATGTCAGCCGTGCAGGGTCGTCGCGCTCGTGCGCGGCCGGGATGGCAGGGACCTTCGCCCCGGGCTTGCAGGGGAAAACCCCCAGGCCGGCGTCCCTGTACTGGAGCGCCGCTCGCAGCAGGTCTTTTCGCGCCGCCCTCATGCCGCACGACCCGGCTGGACGGGTACGAGGTAGTCGCCGGCGCGGTCGACCATCTTGCGGCCAACCAGCATGCCGATCACCGGGTGCAACTCGGCGACCGATACACCGAGCTGCTCGGCGACCTGCTCCTCGGTCAGCGCCTTCTCGGCGGTTACCAGGTCGATGACATCGCGGCTGAGCCTCCACTGCGCCGAAGTCAGGCGGCTCATGCCGCGCCTCGCTCAAGTCCGGCGGAAAGGCCCTGCGCCCACCCGAAGGCAAACCCCTCGAGCACGCCCGCCTGCCAGGCCTCGTGACGGTCGTCCATCAAGACGCGCAGGTCAGCCGCATAGTCCCCGTCCCGTGGTACCGTCACAGATGACGTGCGCTCCTCGGCGGGGGCGGCGGCGGTGGTTGGGCTGGCAGGCTCGGCGTGGCGGGGCTGGCCTTCGGGTCGGCCCCGAACGTTTTCCTGGCTCATACGACTCCGATCTGTGCACGCGCGCTAACAGGTCCTCGCTGTCCGCAGCTCCGGTAATCCGGCAGGTACGGGCGGGTGCTCAGCGGGCACCGACTGGTAGCTGCGCGCCTCCTTCTGATCGGATAGGT
>JASHOE010000249.1 GCA_030041275.1 Streptosporangiaceae bacterium | reverse complement strand
CTGGCACTGAGACCTGCGCGGCGTTTAAGAACGTGGTCGCTGTCGCGGTCGGTCTGGCCGAGGGCCTTTCCGACCGACTCGGGGTGGACGCCGCTGCAGGGACTTACGCGAACGCCCGCGCCGCGGTGTTCGCTCGCGGCATGCTCGACATGCTGACCCTGGTCGAGGCACAGGGCGGCCGCGTATCAACTGTGCTCGGGCTGGCTGGAGCCGGAGATCTCTATGTCACCTGTCAGCAGGGCCGCAACGGCCGCTTCGGACGCCTCGTTGGCTCAGGCGCCACACCGGAGGCTGCGGTCCGCTTGATTGGCAGCACTGTAGAGGGAGTGCCGAGCACCGCAGCTGCGCTATCGCTGGGAGACCGGGCTGGGCTCAACCTTCCCACTGCGCGGGTTGTGGACCTCGCGCTGACAGCGGATCTCTCCGGTCAGCGCGTCAGCGACCGGTTGCGTGATCTATTCCGCACCGTCGTGTCCGGCGCCGGGACGCCTGACAACCAGGGTCACGATCCGGGTACCGGCAGCGCGGGCTCGAACCGACTGGGCTCGTCGTAGTGCGCGAGCGGCGAGTACGCATGGTCGATTCCCCGCATACCGACTGAGGTGATCATGGCGGCGCCGAAGGCCTGCCTCGGCATGCCCAGCCGGCTCAAGTTGAGGTTCAGGTCCGAGGCAAGCCAGGCGCCGACATGCAGGACCGCACGCAGTGCGGTCGGCGGCAGCTTCGTGAGCAGGGTCTTGCCCCGGCCCAGCTGCTGGTCATCGCCCGCCTCGACCCCTGCAGCTTGCTCGAAAGAGCGGCAGCGGGCGCAGCATGCATTCCGGGTGCTATTCGCGCGATGTATGCCGTGATGGAACGATCTGTAGCGGTCCGGCAGCGCATCGGCAGCGTGGCCGTAACGTCCGTGGGCATGTTCGCAGGAGGAGGCGGATTCGGCCTGACACCTATGACGCTGATGACGCTCGAGGTGGTTGTGGGCGGAATGACCCGGCGCCCGCGGGTCGTCAGCGGTCATATCGATGTCAGGGACGTGCTCGACCTCACCGTAGCGATCGATCACGACGTGGTCGGCGGAGCGCCTGCCACCCGCTTCGTTTGCCAGGCTCCGGGAATCCACAGAGAGCGCTGCCGTGATTTGAGGCTCCGTGGCTCCGAGAGATTGTTCTGGCTATAGCCAGTAGGGTGACGTTGACCAGTACATACTGTCGCGCACAGAGCGCGAAGGGCTGCGGTGATGGCGGAACAACCGGCAAGCATTAGCAAGATCCACGTGTTTCTGCTCGATGATCATGAGATCGTCCGCCGTGGTGTCAAGGAACTGCTTGAGGCGGAGCCTGACATTGCCGTTGTAGGCGAAGCCGCGTCGGCGGCATCAGCACTTGCCCGCATCCCTGCCCTCAAGCCGGACGTGGCTGTACTGGATATCAGGCTTCCTGACGGTGACGGCGTCAGCGTGTGCAGGGAGATCAGGTCGCGAATGCCGGAAGTCGCCTGTCTGATGCTCACCTCCTTCAGCGACGACGAGGCGCTTTTCGATGCGATCATGGCAGGCGCAGCGGGTTACGTGCTCAAGCAGATACGCGGCACCGACCTGGTTGGCGCTGTGCGTACCGTGGCCTCCGGTGAGTCGATGCTGGACCCGGAGGCAGCCAGCAAGGTAATGGCGAGAATGCGACAGCCGAGCCAATCCGATCCGCTAGCGCGACTGACTCCGCAGGAGCGGAGGATCCTGGAGCTTATCGGCGAGGGATTGACAAACAGGCAGATCGGCGAGCGCATGTATCTGGCCGAGAAGACGGTCAAGAACTATGTCTCTGGGTTGTTCGCCAAGCTAGGCATGGAGCGCCGCACGCAGGCTGCTGCGTACGCGTCGCGCATTTTCGACCAGGAGGATGATCACCGCCATTATCGCGAGTGATGTAACCAGTAGATATGGCACCCTTTGTGTGGCCATTGGCCCTGGCAGCCGAGAAGACCGCACCGGACACTCGGTGCACGTTGTTCTACCGGAAAGGGCAGGGTCATGGATTCCTTCTTTAAGCTGATCGCAGCAGGACCGCTATTCTTCGTCAGCGCGTGGCTGCTGATGCTGTTCGCGGGGATGACCCACACGGACATAGGTATCGCCCCATTCGGATATCTGACCGCAATGGTTGTAACCATCGGATTGTGGCTCACCGTGGCACCCGCCATCGGCGCCGCTTCGAGAGCGAGGCCGAAGAAGCGCTCGTGAAGCTGCTGTCTCTCACTGGTCAGCGCCGCGCTGCTTGCGTGGCAAGGTGACAAGCGCCACGATGCAGCCGGCGGCGGCAACGGCGGCGCCGACGGTGAGGCCGAGATCCATGCCGCTCACGAAGGCGGCTCTGGCAGCATGCGCGAGCTGGTCGCCGACCACTCCGCCTGCCCGCGAGGCGACCGCCAGCGTGCGCCACGACCGCGACGCTGCGATCCATGAGGTGCGCAAGGCGGCCAAACGGGTCCGGTATGCCGCCGAAGCGGTAGTTACCCGCCCTTGGCTATGAGGCGATGCTCCAGGCGAGTCAGGCGAAGAGATTGCAGCAGCTGCTCGGCGACCACCATGACAGCGTGGTTGCACGAGTAGCGCTGCTCATCTGGCTGACGAGGCGCGGGCTGCGGGCGAGGAGGCCTTCACTTACGGTCTGATGCACCAGCGCCAGGCCTGCCGCGCCGTCAGGATCGAGCACGACTTACCGCGCTCCGCCACTTGCCCCAGGAGTTAGGGAGCGGAATAGGTGCGGGTCAGCCGGCTTGCTCGGCTGCGGCTCGATGGGCGCGAGCCTCGCGCGAGAGAACGGCGCCGTATCGTATTTTCCGGCGAGTCGGTGAAGGCTGTGCGTTAACTCAGCCCACAGGGCAAGGCCGAGCCGGCCGGCAAGCCGGGGCCGGACGATGAGATGGCCGACGTCCGCCCATTTCAGTTCATTGGTTTCGCACAGCGATGCCTCGTTGACCTCGTCCACACGCTGCCGGGCTGAGTCGAGCAGCGCAGCCCGCTGGTCAGCCGGCAGCCCGGCTGCCTTATCGAGCAGGGCGACTATCTGCTGCGCATGACGCAGGTGGTCGTCTACAACGCGATACGTTTCAACATCGACAAGGTTCCTGGCTCTCTTGAGCTCGTTGAACGCGTGCGCCACTCGATAGGTGGTCGAGACAATCTGCTCGGCGGTCATAACGTCCGTCTCGTAAGACAGCAGGTCCTTCCAGCTGGGCTGCAGCAGCGCCTGCCGGTGCGCTTCCAGGGTCGTGAAGCGCTTGCGGTATCCGAATGCCGGATCCTCGAAGGCCCGGCTGCCCGGGTCGAGGAACGGGGCGAGCGGTGCCACGTAGAACTGGAGACGCCGATCGTCGCCGAGTCGCTCCGCCAGCCGATCGCAATAGGCGACCGCGGCCATGGCATCCTCGGGTCGCTGGCCCGGGATTCCGACCATGAAGAACAGGTCGAGCTTGCGGCAGCCGTGGCCAAGGGCGCTCGCAATCGTCGCCTCGAGTGCGGCGTTCGGATAGGCGAACTTGCCGTTCCTGGCGCGCAGCGCCTCGTCGTGCGACTCGATGGTGATCTCCAGGCTGAACGCAGCGGTGGCGGCGGCTACCATCGCGAAGAAGTCGTCGCCGGCGGGGTGGAACAGCTCGAAGACGAATTCGTTCTGCGTTTTCTCGCGGGCCAGGAGTTCGAAAAAGCGGTTCGCGCGTTCGTCGCCACCGACCCTCGGGTCGTGAACCATGAATATTGGTGCGCTCGAGAACGAGCGGATACTCCGGACGTCAGCAACCAGGCGCTCGGGCGAGCGGAACGCCGGGGCCGACCGGCCCATCACCCTGGCGTATGCGGACGCTGAGCCACCACACACCGCACACTCGAGCGGACAGCCCCGGGAATTGAGCAGCATCGTGGTCGGGTAGTGCGGCCACTCGCGGTACGGAACCAGCTGGGCCATGCTGGCGTATTTGAACACGGCCTTGGTTGCGTAGTCGTAGGCCGGGATGTCGACATAGTCGAGGTCGGCGGGAACAAAGCTGAGCGGATTCACCCGGATGCTGCCCGCGGCGTCTTTCCATGTCAAGTTCTCGACATCAGCGAGCGGGCGACCCTCTCGCAGCGTGGCCAGCAACTGGCGGCACGGCTCCTCGGTCGAATCGCCGCGTAATACGAAGTCCACGAATGGATAGCTGACCAGTTCGTCGTGGTAGTAGCTGGCGGACATGCCGCCGAGCACGAGGGGAATGTCGGGGTGGCACCGCTTGACGATTTCGGCGATCGCGAGTGCGCCTTGGGCATGCGGCAGCCAGTGCAGGTCGATGCCGAACATCCGGGGCCGGAGCCGGGCTAGGTACGCCGCCACGTCGAAGTTTTTGTCAGAGAGCATCAGGTATGCCAGGTTGACGATCCGGACGTTGTAATGGTTCGCGGACAGGTACGCGGCGATGCTCGTGAGCCCCACCGGGTACATCTCGAACTCGTTGGTCGATGGGACAGCGTCGGCGATCGGGCCGTGCATGACTACTTGACTGCGGAAGTCATAGACCGACGGCGCGTGCAGCAAGACGAGATCCGTCCGGAACACATCCGATACGCCCATGGCACTCCTCATATGGTTGGGTGCCCGCTGAGGCTGCGCGTCACCGGCGAGCTATACCATCCTCGCGCCCGACTTCGAATTAGGCCCAGAGCACTTGGTCCTGCTCAGCGCGACCTTTTGCACATGTGCCCGCTGCCGGCAAGCGCGCCCACGAGCGGACTCAAGCCCCGGCTGGCTTGCCTTTCCAGGCCTCAAAGCACCGCCAGGACTGAGGACCAAGGTCGGTGCCGCCCCGGGACTGGCAGCCCTGCTCGCGGTCGCTGGGTTCCGTCAAGCTGCTCCAAGAATGACGTTCGGAGGAAGCCATGCGACGAGCAGGCGCGAGGTGCACGCGACTGATGCGCCGGCTGGCACTCGACCGCAACGAACTGCGCCGTACATCGGACCGGATCGAGGGCTGGTGCACGCTCGCACTCATCATCGCGTTCGTCCCGCTTGCCGTCCTGTCGGCGTCCGCCGCGGTCAGCCTGGTGCACGCCGGCCTGGTCAAGCAGCAGCGCGAGCCGCTCAGGCAGGTGACGGCCACGCTGGTGCAAGCAGCGCCGGCGGGCCAAGGCGTGCCTGGTTCGGCGGTGTTCTGGGCAGCAGCGAGATGGACAGTCGGCGGGTCCACTCATCTTGGCGCCGTCCAGGTGGTTCCAGGCACTCGCGCGGGGGCGACCGTCCAGATCTGGGTTGATGCGGCAGGAAACGTTCAGCCTGCGCCCCCGACGGCGGCCCAGGTCACCGGTCGTGTGCTGCTCGTGGAGGTGACGACGCCGCTGGGGGTTGCCTTGGGTCTGTGGCTCGCGTGGTACGCCCTGAGACTGGTACTCGACAGGCGCAGGCTGACCAGCTGGGCTGAAGACTGGTCTTCGTTCGGAACCTCGCGGACGCGTTAGCGTATTTGACACTGGTCCGAGCTGAGGAGTGGCAATGAAGGCTGAATCGAGCGGGCAGTCCGACCGCCGGATCGTGGTGGGTGTGGACGGGTCCGAGTCGTCAAAGGAGGCGCTCGCGTGGGCAGTCCGGCAGGCAGCGCTGACCGGTGCGGTGGTGGAGGCCGTGACGGCATGGGAGTTTCCGAATACGTACGGCTATCCCGCGCCGATTGTGGAGGGTGTCGACTTTGCGAAGCTCGCCACCGAGACGGTCACTGACGCCATCGCCGAGGTCTCTGCGGACCACGACGCTGATGCGATCCGGTATCGGGTCGTTGAGGGCAACGCCGCGCGTGTGCTGGTGGATGCGTCCGCTGGCGCCGACCTGCTCGTGGTGGGCAGCCGGGGGCATGGCGGATTTGTTGAGGCGCTGCTGGGCTCGATCGGCCAGCATTGCGTGCAGCACGCCGCGTGTCCGGTGGTGGTGATCCGCGACTCCGTGGCAGCTAGTCACTGAGCGGACCCGAGGCTGTACGGCCTGGCTTGGTGTCCGTGCACGCAGCCGACGTGACTAAGCCTGCTGAAGAGCTGGCCAGTCGGCGTCAGGCACTCGCTCGCCGTCGCCGCCGAGCACCGTAGCGCCCGCCGCCGCGAGCGAGCGGAGGCTAGCCCGGTAGTGGTGCCAGCACAGCAGCAGGTCGGTGTGGTACGGCCGCCCTGGCGTAGGCGGCATGATGACGAGAACGGACGGCCTCGCCGTGCAGCAACACGCGCGCTCGGCACGGATGATCGCCTGTACGTCGACCGGCGTCGGGGTCGATTGCCAACCGTCGGCGATTGATGCCTGCTGGGCACCGATCTGGTCGGCATCACGTGGGTGCACGAATCTCAGTGACATGTAACGAGCGTCCTGCCCGCGTAAAGCGCGGAGCAGAGTCCATCCGCCGTGGGCAGCAGGGACCAACGGCCCGCGTTACCGGTCAGCATGTGGTCACCGAGCCGTCAGTCGGTGCCCGGGTGCTCCGATACGCTCGGATGATCGCTGACCGACCGCCGGTACGCATCGACGGCGGTCGGCAGGGTGGGGAACATGTAGTCTGTCCCGATCTTGGTGGCCAGATCGAACGCATTGAGCCTTGCGAGCAAGTCTTGCTTGACTCTGGCGAGGGCGAACACGGCGCCCTGGCTGGCAATCTCCGCGCGAAGCGTATCCATGGCTTCCAGCGCGGTGAAGTCGACCTCGACGTTCGCCTCGAAGTTGAGCACGAACCAGCGCAGCGTTTCCTGCTGGCCGGCGGCAGCGAGGGCCCGGCGGCGGAAGTCTTCGGTGTTGGCGAAGCACAGCGGTGCGTCGTACCGGTACACCACCAGGCCGGGGATGGTCTCTGCTTCGGGGTAGTCGTCCACGTCGTGCATGCCGGCCAGGCCAGGCACCAGGCCCTGGACAGCGTCGTGCGGGCGAGCAACCCGGACGAGCAGGTCGGCCACCGACAAACCGATCGCGACGAGCACACCGTAGAGGATGTTGAACGCCAGCACCCCGGCGCACGCTGACACTGCGATGAGCAGCTCCATTCGCCGGAATCGGAACAGCCGGCGGAACGCGGTCACGTCGATGAGCCGCAGGGCGGCAAAGATGACGATGGCGCCGAGTGCAGCGGTCGGGAAGCGCGCGAGCACTGGCCTCGCAACAAGGAGCACCGCGATGACAGTGGTGGCGCTCACGAGCGAGTAGACCTGGCTTCGGTTGCCTGTGGTCACAGCGATCGCGGTCCTGGTGGCGCTGCTGCTGACGGGGACGCCGCGAACCAATCCCGAGCCCAGATTGGCGACGCCGAGCGCCAGCAACTCCCGGTTGGCGATGATCGTCTCGCCTCGACGGGCGAACGACCGCCCGGTGAGCACATCGTCGCTAAAACCGACAATGAGTACCGTGAACGCCGGGAGGGCAAGCACGCGCAGCGTGTCCGTATGCAGCGCGGGCAGCTGCGGGACAGGAAAACCCGCGGGGATCGGGCCGACAACGGCGACGCCGTGGCGCCCCAGGTTGAACGCCGCGACCGCAGCGGTGGCCAGGAGCACAGCGATCAGCAGCCCAGGCAGGGCCGGCCAGCGCGTGCGCAGCAACGCGAGGAATGCCAGGACTGCGGCGGCCACGCCAAGCGTGGCGGGCCGAGCACTGCCGATGTCGCGGACGAAGGAGTCGAGCTGCCCGAAAAAGCGCTCACCCTGGACGGGGACTCCGGTGACGCGGCCGAGCTGATCGGCGATCATGATGAGCGCCACGCCGGCCATGTATCCGACCAGGACCGGCCGGGACAGCAGGTCCGCCACGAAACCCAGGCTCAGCAGCCAGGCGGCGACTCCCATGAGCCCGACTAGCAGGGCTAGCGTTGCCGCGAGCTCGGCATAGCGGGCCGAGTCGCCCGCGGCCAGTGGGCCCAGGGCAATAGCCGTCATCAGCGCTGTCGTGGCTTCTGGGCCCATCGACAGGGACGGCGAAGAGCCAAGCAGCGCATAGACGACCAACGCCGGGAGCGCAGCCCAAAGGCCGCCACGGGATGCAGGCCTGCGACCGTAGCGTAGGCCATGACCTGCGGTACCAGGTAGGAGGCGACGGTGATTCCGGCGATCGGGTCGCCACGCAGCCAGGCTCGGTGGTAACCGCCTAGTACCCCGAGCCGAGCCGTCACGGGTGGTTTCCTACCCCGCCGGAGGTGGACGGGTGCCTTGCCGGTGCCGATTCATGACTTATCAGCCATGGGCATTCAATCGAGTGGAACTCTCCATTCGAGGAGTGTGCCCGTCCCAGCAGTCATGTCTGCCGGGCCAACCGTCAGTGTCCC
The DNA here is from genome assembly GCA_030041275.1 of Streptosporangiaceae bacterium. Lineage (GTDB taxonomy): Bacteria > Actinomycetota > Actinomycetes > Streptosporangiales > Streptosporangiaceae > JAJYUU01. The sequence goes on along the minus strand of JASHOE010000249.1, from coordinate 21,466 downwards.
GCCGAGCAGCTGCGCGCGCTCGGACATATTGGCCAGTCCGCTTCGCCGCGTGCTCGGGCCGATGCCGGTGCCGTCGTCTGTCACGCGCAGCACGAGGTCGCCATCTACTTCGACGCTGACCTCCACGGCGCTGGCGTTAGCATGTCGAGCGGCATTGGACAGCCCTTCCCGCAGTACGGTCAGCAGGTGTTCGGCTGGTCCGGCTCCCACGTGTTCATCGAGGCCGCCACCGAGTCGGACAGTCGGTACGAAGCCGAGCATCGGCGTGGTTTCGTCGGCGATAGCCACGATGCGCGCACGCAGCCCGGACCCGGCGTGCTGCTGCCGCGCGTGCAGCGAGAAGATCGCGGTACGGATGTCGGCGATCGCCTGGTCCATCTCATCGACGACGTGTTCCATTCGCTTGCGCACTACCGGATCGGCCGCCATGGGTGCGGTGCCCTGCAGCGACATCCCAGCGGCATACAGGCGCTGGATGACCTGGTCGTGCAAGTCGCGCGCGATGCGGTCGCGGTCCTCGAACACGCGCAGCTGCTCGGCGTCCCGGCGCCGGTCGGCCAGTTCCAGCGCGACCGCGGCCTGAGCGGCGAAGGACGCCGCCACCTCCACTGCGGCCGGGGGGAACGGCGCCGCCCCGTGGCGTCGGCCGATCGTGAAAACGCCTCGTACATTGCCGGCGCCGCCGAGCGGAAATACCACGGCTGGGCCGATGTGGCTCATCGCGACTCGGGCCCCCGCGGCGGCGCGCTCGTCGGCCGCGAAGTCGGGGACTATCTGTGGCTGCCCGGTTGCAAGCACACGCCCAGACAGCGACGCTTCGAGTGGTAGCACCAGGCCGCGGGAAGCCTCGGCACCGTCGCCGTCGGCGTACTCGATGACCAGCCGCTGCCCTTCGCTGTCAGGCAGGGCTACCACGGCCAGGTCAGCGCCCGACAGCTCCAGCGCTTGCATGGTCAGGGCAGGCAGCACCTCCGCCGGTTCAGTCCCGGACAGCAGTCGCGTGGTGAAATCCGCACTGGCGCGAAGCCAGCGCTGCTGCCGGCGGGAGTTCTCGTACAGGCGGGCATTCTCGATCGCGACGCCCGCCGCCGCCCCGAGCGCGGAGACGACTGCCTCGTCCTCGGCGCTGAAGTCGCCGCCATCCCGCTTCTCGGTCAGATACAGGTTTCCGAACACCTCTCCGCGCACATGCACAGGAACACCCAGGAAACCGCGCATAGGCGGGTGCCCCGCCGGGAAGCCCGCTGAGTCGGGATGGGCTTTGATGTCGGAGAGCCGCAGCGGCTGCGGGTCGCGGATCAAGAGGCCGAGCAGGCCCTTGCCTTCGGGCCAGTGATCGATCGCGGCGATCTGCCCCTCATCGAGGCCGATGGGGACGAATTCCGCGAGGCTGCTGCCTTCGCCGATCACCCCGAGCGCTCCATACCGTGCGTCGGCCAGTCCGACGGCAGCCTCGACGATCCGGTGGAGCATCGTCTCCAGGTCGAGGTCGGACCCTACCGCGACGACCGCTTCCAGCAGCCCGTTCATCCGGTCTCTGGTCGCCAGCACGGCCTGCAGCCGGGACTGCAGCTCACCTAGCAGCTCATCGAGCTGCAGCTGTGGCAGCAGACCGGATATCGCTTTCCGGCGTTCTTCCATCGGCCGCCCCTCCCCACGGCCAACGTAGCTGTCAGCGACTGTCCGCGTCCATTTCGCCCTGGCCGTCCGGGATCGATGAACCCTCGATGGCCCGGGCCAGCCGGTCGAGGAAGTCCCGAATTGTTGCCGAGGCAACGCGGTTCATGATGGCGCGATCGAGCAGCGCGCCCAGCTTTCCGAGCGGCGGCCGGTAGACCCCGGTCAAGATCAGCATCGTGGCGTGGCTCTCGTCCGTTGCCACGATGATGTCGGCGTCCAGCACTGGGAACAGCCCGCTTCCGAGTCCAGCCGCCTCCCATCGCAGGGGCAGGCGAGCCGAGCCGTCAGCCTCGGTGACGTCTCCGATGTGAATCATGACGAGCTTCGACAAGTCTGGCCACGAGCCCGGCGGACCGACCTTTGTCATCCCGGTGACTCCGTCGCCGTAAGCCGCTCGAGATGCGTCGAGGAGCGAGCCTGCCTTGGCCAGTTCCGCCAGCCTGATGCGGGCAGCCGTGAAGCTGACCGCCAGCCGTGCCTCGTCGCGCACAAACATCCGGCTAGTTCATCTGACCTAGGCCCGCGGCGAATATGGACCTTGGTCCTGACCCAGGATGCCTTCGGTCCGTGGTCGAGGTAACACCCCCGTGCCCCGGCCAGGGAATCACGTGCCCGCTCGGAAGTACCAACGGGTCGGGTCGGAGGCCGATGGCCCGGCAAGACGTGACGTTCGGCCCTCGCCAGGCTGGCCGGGCTGCCAGGTAATAAGAGAGAGAGCGAGATGACGGGCGCACCCTCATGGAGGCGGCCATGACACGCAGGGACGATCACCTTGACGCGCTGGTGGGGCACCTCGGCTCGGCGTATTACCAGGCGCTTCGCGGAGACGGGTCTGTCGCAGAGGTCACCATGGCCGTCGCGAGGGTCGCCGACGCCGAGCGAAATGGTGGATCCGGCGAGCCGTCGGCTGCTCCGCAGTTCCCTGACAGCTCCAGGCGGACGGGCCGCTGGCAGGTTCGTGATGTCATGACGACCAAGGTTGTCTCCGTCGCCAGACACGCCAGTTACCGGCAGGTCGCGGAGCTGCTGACGGGCCACCACGTGACTGCCTTGCCGGTCGTGACCCCAGAAGGGCTGGTCGTCGGCGTGGTGTCGGAGGCGGATCTGCTCCGCAAGCAGGAGCGCCACGAAAACGCTGAGCGCAGGCCAGGCTGGCAGTTCCGCCCGGCGGCGCGGACCAAGTCCGAGGCCCGGACCGCCGAGGGGCTCATGACCAGCCCGGCGGTGACGATAGGCCCGGACACGCTGCTCGGGACCGCGGCCAGGGTGATGAGCGACCACCATGTCAAGCGGCTGCCCGTCGTGGACGCGCACGGCAACCTCATGGGGATTGTGAGCCGCACCGACCTGCTGCGGGTATTCCTGCGTCCGGACGCCGAAATAGCGGCAGAGGCGACGGATGTGCTCACCCGCATCCTGCTGGCCGACCCCCGGGCCGTCCGCGTCACCGCGAGCAGGGGCGTGCTGACTCTGACTGGCCGGCTGGACAGCGAGCTGGAAGTCGCTGCGGCGGTCCGGCTGACAGAGGCGATCGATGGGGTCGTGGCGGTGAATAGCACCCTGTACACCGGCCCCCCGCCGAACTGACGGTCGTCAGCGACGACTTATCGATCGACTCGACGCGACGCCAGGCGCAGCCGCGCGGCGTCGCTGCGTTCCTGCTCTTCGAGCGCGAAGGTGACATCGGCGAGTGCCTGCTCAAGCCCAGGGATCCAGCGATCCTGCACAGCCCGGAGCCGGTAGCGGGTGGCCCGGACCTCGGCCTCGACGACGCGGACGGCTGCCGCCGCAGCCGCGTGTTCTGCCGCAGCGGCGAGCGCGTCGCGGTGCGACTCGCGGGCGCCCGCCATCACGGGACCATCCCAGGTCACTAGCGGCGGGAAGGAGCACGAGGTGCTGCCCGGATAACGGACGCCCATGGCCAGCTCGTAGCTGATGGTGACCTGCGCCGGCTGACCGTCGTCGGCGAGCATAATCGCCCGCTGTCCGCCGAGCAGGGCCGCCCGCAGCAGCCAGGCCTGCGCGTCGGCATGAGAGCTGATCCAGCGCGCCTGCGCCTGCGCCGCCGCGGCCTGTCTTCGGGTGAGCTCGCCCTGCAAGATTCGCAGCTTGCGGTCGAGCAGGTCGGCTCCGCGCCGTGCGGTGTCGAGGCGGCGGACGAGCCAGATGCGGCCTGCCCGACCGGGCGGGACGGCGAGCTTTGGCGCCGTCATGACTGGTCACTCACCACTGACGGCCGGCTTGCACCCGCCGGATAGTGCGCGTCGAGCTGCGCCGTTGACAGCATGGTCAACTCGCTGCGGGGGAGCGTCGCCAGCGCCCGCCACGCGCGGTCGAGCGTGTCGTCGAGCGTGCGGTTCTCCGCGCGGCCCTGGCTGACCACCTGGCTCGTGAACGCGCGGTCGAAGGCCTGATAGCGACGGTCCGACGCGCTGAGGGCAGCGGCGCCAACGAGCTCGGCGAGCTCGGCGGCGCGGCGCGCGGCTGCCAGTGCGGCCAGGGACTGGGCAGCGACGTCGAGGTGATCGTCCCTGGTGCGACCGGGTCCGGCGCCGTGCCGCATGAGCCTGGACAGCGACGACAACGCGTCCACTGGCGGGTAGACCCCGCGAGCGTGCAGCCCGGCGGAGAGCACTATCTGTCCCTCGGTGATGTACCCGGTCAGGTCGGGAACGGGGTGCGTGATGTCCCCGCCGGGCATGGTCAGCACCGGCATCAGCGTCACCGAGCCAGGCACGCCGCGCATCCGCCCGCACCGCTCGTATAGGGACGCGAGGTCGCTATACAGATAGCCGGGATAAGCGCGGCGAGCCGGGATCTCGCCGCGCGCCGCCGACACCTCGCGCAGCGCCTCGCAGTAGCTCGTCATGTCCGCCATCACCACGAGTACGTGCCTGCCGAGCGTGAACGCAAGGTACTCGGCTACAGTCAGCGCGATCCGAGGCGTGAGGAAACGCTCGATCACCGGCGCGTCCGCGAGGTTGAGCAGCAAGACCAGGTCGGCCGCGGATCGCTGGCCGAGGATTCTTCGCACGCTGCCGGCGTCGGCGTGGGTGAGGCCCATCGCGGCGAAGACGACGCTGAACGGCTCGCCGCCGACCGAGGCCTGGGCAGCAACCTGCGCGGCGAGCTCGAGGTGCGGCAGGCCGGCCACCGAGAAAATGGGCAGCTTCTGGCCACGGACCAGAGTCGTGAGGCCGTCGATGGCGGACACGCCAGTGAGCACCGGATCGGCCGGCGGCTCCCGCACCACCGGGTTCATTGGAAATCCGGTCACGGCGGCGGTGGTCTCGCCGGTCACTGGCGGCCCGCCGTCCATCGGGTCGCCCCGGCCGGTGCACACCCGGCCGAGCCAGTCTGGACTGACCGGGATGCGCAGCGGTGACCCGGTGAACCCGACTCGGGTGCTTGTCGTGGTGAGACCGGCCGTGCCCTCGAGCACCTGCACGACCGCGAGGTCGCGGTCGGCCTCCAGCACCAGGCCGTGCCGTTCCCGCCCGGTGTCGTCGCGGATGGTCGCAAACTCGTCCCATCCCACCCCAGCCACGCCGCGGACGAGTAGCAGCGGGCCGCGCAGTTCGGCAATGTCGGTGTACTCGCGTCGTGCCCAGGCGGTGGTCATGCCGCGCTGTCCCGTTCTGCCGCGCTGTCATGGTCGGGTCCTTGGCGCTGCGCGCCGGCCGCGTCCTGGCCCGGGCTGGTGCCGGCTGCCGGGGTCAGCTGATCGAGCCGCGCGAGCATGATGCGCTCGCGGGCGGAGACATCTGCAGGCTTGGCCGCCTCTTCGCGTGCGCGCAGGATCGGCGCGAAGTCCGTCTCCTCGATCTCAGCGGGCGGTACGCCCTCGCGGGCCAGCTGCTGGCAGCGATCGGTGACCGCCAGTAGCGTGTCCGCCAGCGCGGCAGCCCTGGCGCTGTCGCAGGAGGCGTCGACCGGGCTGAGCGCGCTCTGCTGGAGCAGGCCCTCCCGGATCAGGCGGCCCGCCAGGATCGTGGCCCGTTCTGGTGGCGGCAGCGCGCTGACACCCATGAGCTCGGCCAGCGAGCCTAGCCGGTCCGCCTCGGCGAGCAGTGTGGCCAGCCGAGCACGCCGCTGCGCCCAGGCAGGATCACCGTGCTCGGCCCGCCAGGCGGCGATGACGTCGTCGTCTCGTGAGAAAGAACCAGCCCAGGACACAGCCGGGTAGTGCCGGGCGTAGGCCAGGTCGCGGTCCAGTGACCACAGGCAGCGGACGAAGCGCTGGGTATAGGTGGTCACCGGCTCGGTCATGTCGCCGCCGGCTGGCGACACCGCGCCGATGATCGTCACCGACCCGTGGCGGCCGTCGGCGGTGATAACGCAGCCAGCTCGCTCGTAGAACGCGGCGAGCGCCGAGGACAGGCTCGCTGGATACCCTTCCTCGGCCGGTAGCTCGCTACTGCGGGAAGCGAACTCGCGGAGCGCTTCTGCCCACCGGGACGTGGAATCGGCGATCACCACCGCGTCCAGCCCCATGTCGCGGAAGTGCTCCGCCACGGTCGCAGCGGTATAGATGCTGGCCTCGCGCGCCATCATCGGCATGTTGGAGGTGTTGGCGATGACGACTGTGCGGTCGGCAAGCGGCCCGCCCGTTCGCGGGTCGGTCAGCCCGGCGAGCTCGTCGAGCATGTCGGCCAGTTCGTTGCCGCGCTCGCCGCAGCCGACGTACACGATCACGTCGGCGTCGCACCACTTAGTGATCTGCTGCAGGAGCATCGTCTTGCCGGTGCCGAAGCCGCCAGGAACCGCGGTGGCACCGCCCCTGGTGATGGGGAACAGCAGGTCGATGACGCGCTGACCAGTGATCAGGGGAGCGTCGCTGTCGCGCCGCTCGCGGTAGGGCCTGGGCTGGCGCACTGGCCAGGCTGAGGTAAGGCGTACTGGCTTGCCGCCGACCTTGGCTATCACCTCGTGGACAGGAACGGGGCCGCTTGCTCGAATGTCGCTCACGGGTCCGCTGAGCCCCGGCGGCACCAGGACCCGGTAGCCGATGCCGCCCGCCGTGGGTACCGTGCCTAGCGTGGTGCCGCCAGCCACCATCTCGCCGTTGGTCGTCTGCGGCGTGAAGGTGAACTCCCGGTCCGGCCCAGATGCGGCGATCGCACCAGGCTCGAGCCAGGCGGGCGCGTCCGCGAGCGGGCGGAGCAAACCGTCGAAGATGCCGCCGAGCAGGTGCGGGCCGAGCACAGCGGACAGCGGTTGGCCCTGTGACCGGGCCGGGTGGCCTGGTGCGAGGCCGCCGGTGTAGTCGTAGGCCTGCACCGTTGTCACGTCACCGCGGACGGCCACAGCCTCGCCAGGCAGCCGGTGCTCACCCAGTTCGACAACATCGGACATGGCGACGTGCGTGAGCCCAGTCACCTCAACGAGGGGGCCGTTCACCCTGGCGACCTCGGCGCTGCGTGGCACGGGAGTCGTCATGGCGTCCACAGTTCCCTGACTGCCGGGCCGAGTATTGTCATCGCGAGGTCGGCCAGCCGGTCGAATGAGCAGTCCACGACCACGCCCGGAGCGCGTGCGACGAATCCGCCGCCAGGTTCTGGCCTGAGCTCGGCTGCTGGCCCCGCGGCCTGCGCGGCGAGCCGGGCGATGCGCTGGTCGAACTGCTCGTAGCCAGGCTGGTTAGGTAGCGCCGCAACGGCCGCTCGAATGCGCGCCGCCAGTTCGTCGTGTGCCGCGCACTGAGCGGCGAGCACCGCACCCCTGGCCGTTTCGTGAGCCCGGCGGAGCGTCAAGGTCGTCTGCGGTTGCGACCGTTCGGCAGCGGCTGCGCGCGCGGCCGCGAAAATCGCTGCCTCCTGCTCGCGCGCTCGCGCCAGGATCGCGGCTGCCTCGGCGCGCGCCATGGCACGGATCCGGTCCGCCTGGTCCTTGGCGTCTCGTCGCAGCCGGTCGGCCACCGGGGCGAGTGCGGCAGCGGCTCGCTCGGCCATCATGGCGGCATCACCGCGGTCAGTACGTCCGGGCGCTGCTCGAGCCGGCCGGCTAGCCACCCGGCAGCGCTTGTTGTCATGATGACCAGCCCCGTGCCAGCAGGAAGCGCATCCCAGACTGCAGCCGCTTCCTCCGGGCCGTTGGCGGGACAGACCGCGGCGCCGGCGAGCGCGTAGCCCTGCACCGCTAGCAATTCGCCGATGACGGCTGCCGCGGCCATGGCGGTCAGGCCTTCCCGACCAGGATGATGCCGATGATGAGACCGTAGATCGCGATTCCCTCAGCTAGTCCGACAACCACCATCGAACGGCCGAACAGCTCTGGCCGCTCGCTCATCGCCGCCACGGCGGCCGCGCCGGTATAGGCAACCGCGATGCCCGCGCCGATCGTCGACCCGGCCACCGAGATCCCGGCGCCGATCAACGCGCCGGAGTTGCTTCCGCCGCTGCTCGCAGCGGCGTGCGCAGCCATGGCCGCGCCGGACAGGCTGGCCGCGCTGGCCGGCTCGCCAGTCAGTGTGAGGACGAGCAGTACGGTGGCGCCGACCAGCAGCAGTCCGCCTGTCACGGCGAGAATGACCGCACCGCGCTGGCGGTGGCGGGCGGCGAGGCGAGACAGTACGGCGGCCGGGACGACGATCACCGGCAGCGCGAGTAGCCAGGCAGCGATCACGAGCGTGCCTCCAGCACCTCAGGCCGGCGAGTCAGCTCGCTGGCATCCTGTTCCTGCAAGCCGTGCGCGACGGGGATGTGCCAGGGCCGGAACGGCTCACCCTGCCCGACGAAGATCCGCGAGAACAGCTCGTAGTACTCGAGCCGGAGCGCCTGGATGGCGGCGACGAGCGCTTCGAGGCTGAACGCGAGCGCGGTGCCCGCCGCGAAAACCAGGATCCCGCCGACTGCATACAGGCCGCCGCGATGCCACAAGTCTCGGGTCCCTTCCCAGACGACCAGGCCCAAGGCGGCGTGGGCAAGGCCGAACGCCGCGAGCCGCGTGAAGGACACGAGATTGGAACCCAGCCGCACTACCAGGTCGAAGACCTCGACGGACGCCTGCACGATGGCTATCCCCCCGCGACCTGCCTCCGCCAGGAATCCAGCAGCAGCCAGCCCGATGCCCCCTAGCGCGACGACGCCGCCAGCCACGAGCCACGCGTCGTGATGGAAGTGCCATCCGGCGGCCCCCGCCGCAGCACCCAGGAACAGGCAGCTGCCGGCAATCCCGGATGGCGCATACACCGCGGTGCGCCAGCCGCCCTCCCGCCATCGGTTGATCGTGCCAAGCGCATAAGCACCCGCGAGCAGAACCGCGCCAAAGCCGGCGGCCGCCAGCAGCAGCGTGACGGGCTGTGCCAGCGGGCTAAGCCAGATCGTCGGTACCAGCCCCGTCGGGCCGAAGCACTCCCCGTACATGAGCCCGAAGGCTGTGGCGGCAACGCCCGCGCCAGCGACGAACGGCCACGCCGCACGGTACCTGCGCAGCCAGGTCGGCCAGCCCAGGCGAAGCGCGGCTGCCACGGCCACAAGGAGAACGCCCTGGCCGGCGTCGCCGAACATCATCCCGAACATGACGACGTAACTCGCCCACGCCAGCCAGCTCGGGTCCACATCGGCATAGGGCACGGTCCCGTATGTCTGCACCAGTGGAGTCAGCTCGTGATGGAGTCCACGCGTGGCGAGCAGCGTGGGTGCCGTCGACCAGACTGGGCGTGCTAGCGGGACGACGGCGCCGCCGGCCTCGTCGAGTGCGGCGGTCAGGCTCATCAGCTGGCTCGTCGGAACCCAGCCCACGAGCGCCGCCGCGCCGGAGCGCCGGAGTGCCGCAGCCGCGTGACCCTTCAGCTCGGCCTCACCCGCGAGGAGGTCATAGCGCCCGGATCGGGCCAGGGCAGCCTCGTCCGGAGCAGACTCCGCCAGCAGTGGAGCCGCGACCTGCCGCGGTGCCGTCATCAGTTGTGCCTCGATGCCTTGCCGGGTCATCGGTGCGCCAGGCCGCCCCTCCTCGTCGATCTGCATGAGGGCGCAGTCGGCGACGCGCACGAGCACGTCGCGGAGGGCGCTGCTCGGCGCGACGAGTGCCACGCGCTGCATGCGCACCGGCACCGCAGACTCAGACCACCGCATCGTAGGCCTCCACCGGCGCACCGCCGCGCGCCGCGAGCTCGAGCGCGGCGCGCACCTTGCGCGCGTCGGCCGCAAGGATGACGGCGGCGCCGAGCACCGGACCGCTGTCGGGTCCTGCTGACCGCAACAGCTTGAGGCCGTCAGCCTCGACGCGTCGCCACCAGTCCGCTTCTGCCTGCCAGGGTTCGGCCGGTTCGCCGGCCTCCCCGGCGTGCAGCAGAGTTGCTGCCGCGGCCGCCCAGGATCCCGCGCGCTCGCTGGCCGACGCGACCCGCGTGGCCCAGCGGTCTCGCATGCCGAGCCGGATGTCCCGGATGCTGTCCCCGCCGGGGTCGCCCCATGCGGAGGCGGCCATATTGCGGCGCAGTTCAGTGACGCTGCGCGCCAAGGCGAGCCGCGGCCAAGCGGTGGCCAGCGCCCCAAGCTGATATTCGGGCCCGGCAGGCCGGCCCGTCAGCGCCTGCAGCAACTCGTCGACGTTGGCGATCTCGAACCAGCCCGCCAGCAGCCGCAGCAGCGCGACACCGTCGCGCGGCAGCCAGCCGGCGAGCACCCGCAGGTCCCAGAGAACCGTCGCCGCCACGGCGTGCTGAGCGGCGGCGAGCGACGAGCCTGGCTCGGCCGCCGTGCGAAATGGCGTTGCCGAGAGCAATTGCTGAGCCTCCGGGAGTGACCGGCAAGTCGCGAGTTGCCGCGCTGCCTCCGCGCCGAGCACCCGTCGCGCCATGGCCTTGGCGCGGATGGTCCCGGCAACCCACCCGCCGCTCATGCCGGCCAGCGCTCTTCGCGAAGATCGCGCAGAAGGGAGACGGCCCGGTCGGTCAGCGCGGGAAGGCGCTGGCGCGCCCGCTCCGCGACAGCCGCCGCGTCGGCCGCGCCAGCGGCCAGGATCGTCGTCGCCTCCGCCTCGGCGCCGGTTACGGCCCGCCGCGCCTGCTCAGTGATTAGGTCCGCGGCCCGCCGTCGGGCGGTGGACACGATGTCGTCGGCTTCGCGGTGGGCCGCGGCGATGATCTGCTCGGCTTCACGCTCGCTCGCCGCGACGAGACCGGTGCATTCGCCGCTCGGCCCGTCGAGTACTGCCAGCACCGGACCGAGCTCTGACTCCCGGTCACGCTGTCGGTCGGCGGGAACTGCCGCCCGGCTGGCGCCGGGGGCTCCGGCGGGGCGGAACCGGCTCAGGAAGTCCGGTATGTGCGGCACCGGTACAGCCTCCTCGATCCTGGATGCCGAGCTGGCGGTGCGCAGGCCGCAAACCCGAACCTGTGGTTGTCAGTACCCAGCAGCGCGCGGGGGCTAGCGCGCGTCGCCGCCCGCCCCCAGACGGATGTACGTTCAGGCCGTCATCATGACCTTGATCGCGCCGGTTTCAGCGGCTCGGCTGAATGCGTCATAGGCGGTCAGGATGTCGTCGAGCGCGAACCGGTGCGTGACGAACCGTGCTGCGTCGATCTGGTGCGACTCGATCAGTCGCAGCAAGGTGGCGGTCGACGTAGCGTCCACCAGCCCGGTCGTGATGGTGACGTCGCGGATCCACAACGACTCCAGGTGCAATGTGGCCGGCTTGCCGTGCACCCCGATGTTCGCGACGTGCCCGCCCGGCCGGACCAGGCTCGTGCACAGCTCGAAGCTGGCAGGCACGCCGACCGCCTCGATCGCGACGTCGGCGCCGCGGCCGCCGGTGACGTCCTGCACGTAGGCAACGGCGTCCTCGCGGCCGTTGTTGACGGTCAGGTCGGCGCCGAACTCAAGCGCAGCCTTCAGCCGGGCGTCCGCCAGGTCGATGGCGATGACGCGGCCTGGCGTGTACAGTCGCGCGCCGGTGATCGCTGACAGGCCGATCGGCCCCGCGCCGACGATCGCGACAGTGTCGCCGGGCCCGACCTTGCCGTTGAGCACGCCGACCTCGTACCCGGTGGGCAGGATGTCGGCGAGCATGAGGATCTCGTCGTCGGTGGCGCCAGCGGGAACCTTGTACGTCGAGGTGTCGGCGAACGGCACCCTCACGTACTCTGCCTGGGTGCCGTCGATCATGTAGCCGAAGATCCAGCCGCCGCCGCCGGTGCACTGACCAGGGTGGCCGTCACGGCAGTACTGACACCGTGCGCACGCGGAGATGCACGAGACCAGAACTCGGTCGCCAACCTTGACGCTCGTCACGCCGGGGCCAACAGCCTCGACGGTGCCGATCGCCTCGTGGCCGAGTATCCGGCCGCTGCTGACCTCCGGCACATCGCCCTTGAGGATGTGCAGGTCCGTGCCGCAGATTGTGGTGGATTCGACCCTGACGATCGCGTCCGTGCTGTCCTGAATTGCCGGATCAGGCACGGCCTCCCAGGCCTTTTCGCCCGGACCGTGATAAACGAGCGCCTTCATCGTTACCTCCTGAGTCGCGCCGTAGTCAGTTCCCATGTTTGTCAGCCGCTGCGCTGCTGGTCAGGGACGAAGGCCCGAGGTAGGAGTACAAAGGTCCCGACGAGCGGTTCAGCTCGCCCGCACGACTGTGATCGGACAGCGGGTGTGATGCAGCAGAGCAACGGTCACCGAGCCAAGCGTCATGTCCGGCAGGCCGCCGCGGCCCCAGGCGCCCACCGGGAGCTCGGGGCGAGACGCGGCAGCGAGCAGGGCGGTCCGGGGCGCGCCGTGCTCCACTCGGGCCTGCATGAGCACGTCCGGGTGATCGGCCTGCACCTTGCTCACTGCGGTCCTGAGGCCCGCCTCGACGTTGTGCGCGACGCCAAGTACCCCGACAGCGCGCAGACAGCCAGGAGCGGCACTTCGCGCAGCGCGGCCTCGGTGGCAGCAGACTCCAGGGCGGCTCGCGATGCAGGTGCCGGTCTCGGAAGTGACCTCAGGGACGAGGCAACGGACAAGCAGGACCATCGGGCTGGCGGAGAGGACCAAGGGTCCTTCCTTGCCAGGCTGCCGGCCAGCAGCATGGTGGCGGAGGTGGAGGCCATGCCGAACTTGCTCGCCAATGACAAGCTTCTGCGCCGCGTCGCCGCAGCGATCTGCGGCGCGACAACGCTGGATGAGGCGGAGCCATGGGTCCGGCTGACAGAGCCAAACATCATCGAGGTCCACGCCAGCGTCGGGCCGGAGCAGTGGCTGGCGGACCCGAGCGGCCGAGCCCGCTATCTGAGCGCCGGCGCGGTGTTGTTCAATCTTCGGCTGGCCATCCGCTGTAGCGGCCTGGAGGCGAACGTCCGCCTGCCGCGAGACGTGGAGGAGTCAGCCACCCTCGTCGCGACGATTCTGGTAATACCTGGCGCGCCCCCGTCCGCGGCAGAAAGTCGGCTGTTTGCCATTATCGACCGCCCTCCGAGCGGCTGGCGCCAACGGGTTCACCGGGTCTCCCATCCCGATCGCGAGGGCCTGGAGCAGGCCGCGGGCGCCGAACACGCAACGCTGCGGCTGCTCAGCAGTCAGGAGGCGGCCGAGCTTCGGGCTCGTATCGCGGCGGAGGAACGCGAGCTTGCAGGCGGCGGGCAAGCCGGTTTGACCCGGTCACGCGGCCCGCGCCCTGACCTGGGCGTCCTCATCACTGGCGGCGACGGTCCGCATGCGTGGGTGGAGGCTGGTCAGGCGCTGCAGCGGGTCATGCTCACGGCGGCGGGATGCGGCCTGGCGGCAGTGCCCTTGTACCAGCCGATCGAGGTACACGACATGCTGGCCGAGGCAGGCTGGTGGCCCGGCACAGGAACACCACAGGTGCTGGTGGAGTTTGGACCTGGCAGGGGACGCCGAGCGACGTCCGTGCGCCCGGTCGCGGCAGTCCCGACAACACGATGAGCATCACCCCGCTGAGCGCGGCCATGCAGCTGGTGCCGCTGCGCCATGGGGACAGTGAGTGGAGCGCTCGTAACCTGTTCACCGGCTGGCTGGACGTGCCGCTCAGCCTGGCAGACGTGACTGCGCGGCTGCTCCCGTACTGGTGCGCCGAAATTGTGCCGGACCTGCTGACTGGCCATTGTGTCCTCGTGGTGTCGCATGGGAACACGCTGACAGCCCTCATCAAGCACCTGAACCGAGTTGGTGACGAGCAGAGTGGGCTGCTGGAGGTACCGGCTGGTATCCCCGTCAGCTACGAACTCGACAGGGACATGCGTCCGGTAACGCCCGGCGGTGAGCGCCTTGGCACGCGGGGCCGTCCAGCACAATGACCTGATGCGAGTAGTCACGGAGTCGACCCTCCGCGCAATGCTGGCGGGACTAGATGGCGTCCCGCGTGTCGTGGTCAGTGGCAATTTCGCTACGCCGTGGCAAGTTTTGCGAGTGCTGGACGCGGCGCTGGCCGAATATCACCTTTTCGCGTTGAATGCGCAGCCCGGGATTCCGGACCGCACCGGGGTGACCCTCGAGTCAGCCTTCGTAGGCCCTGGCATGCGGAAGAGCGACCGGCTCCGATACCTGCCCTGCCGACTGTCCCTGGTGCCGAGCCTGCTTGCGACCGCGCTGCCGCCCGACGTCGTCGTGATCCACACCTCGCTCCCGGCCGGCGGAACGGTCTCGCTCGGCGTCGAGGTGAACGTGCTCCCGGCTGCGATCGCGGCTGTGCGGGCACGCGGCGGGCTAGTCGTGGCTCAGCTGAACCGCCACATGCCGTACACCTACGGGGACGCGGTGCTCGGCGAGGACGAGATTGACCTAGCACTCGAAGTCGATGAGCCGCTGCCCTCGCCATGGGCGAGGCCCATCAGCGACGCGCACGAGTCGATCGGCGAACGGGTCGCGGCTCTCGTCCCGGACGCTGCGACGCTGCAGCTTGGCATCGGCGGCGTGCCTGATGCCGTGCTGGGCCAATTGCGCGGCCGACGCCGTCTAGCGGTGTGGTCGGAAATGTTCAGCGACGGCGTGCTCGGGCTGGAACAGGCGGGCGCACTAGACGCGGACCGGCCTATCACCGCGTCGTTCGCGTTCGGCAGCGCTGAACTCTACGCCTGGCTCGACCGCAACCCCAGGGTGCGAATGCTGCGCACCGAGAAGACTAACGACCCGGGCCTTATTTCTCGCCGGGCGGCGATGGTGTCTGTCAACGGCGCACTGCAGGTCGATCTCTTCGCACAGGCCAACGCCGCGCGCGTGCACGGAGTCATCTATTCCGGGTTTGGCGGCCAGACGGACTTTGTCGTGGGCGCACTGCACTCACCGGGCGGCCGCGCGATCATCGCGTTGCCGTCCTGGCACCCCAAGGCGAACGTATCCACGGTGGTGCCGCGGCTGGCCGGCCCGGTTACCTCCTTCCAGCACAGCTACATCGTGAGCGAGCAGGGCACAGCGATCATCTGGGGCAGCGACGCCAGCAACCAGGCTGGTCAGCTCGTCGACCGGGTGGCACATCCATCCGCGCGCGACGAGCTGCGCCAGGCAGGTCGCGCGCTGGGCTTCCGGATATAGCCGTAGTCGAGGTCCATCAGCCCGGGGTGTCCGGGACCTTCGCCTCCGGCGCCCGACCCACGCCGGTTGGTGCGGTTGACTCCATGGGTGCATCGCGTAACGCCGTGCGGACGGCCGCCGCAGCAGCGCTGGGCATCGCTGGTTCCGCAATATCCGCACAAGTGGCCAGCTACGGGCTATGGCGGCGCTGGTGCCTGACCTGGGGCGCCATGACTTCGGAAGTGGAAGCGAAACTGGCCGGGACGACCTGCTACCGGAGCCCGACATCGTCGCCACCCGCGCAATCGGCATCGAAGCGCCAGTTGATCTCGTCTGGCCGTGGCTGGTGCAGATGGGCCCAGGCCGAGCTGGCGCGTACACCTACGACTGGATCGAGAACCTCTTGAGGCTCAACATGCACAGCGCCAACGCGATCATCCCCGAACTGCAGCAGCTTTCAGTCGGAGATGGGTGGCGGCTCGGGCGGAGAGGGCCGGTGCTGCGCGTCGAGCGCATCGAGCCGAAGCGTGCTTTGGTCGTCCGGTCCGACGACGGCAACTGGGTGTGGGCACTCGTCCTCGAGCCGGGCCAGGTGATAACGCGGCTGATTAGCAGGAACCGCATCGCGATGCCAGGCGCATGGTGGCTGCAGCGAGCGTTCGCGCGGTACCTGATGGAGCCGGCCAGCGTGATCATGGAGCGAAAGATGCTGCTAGGCATCAAGGCCCGTGCCGAACGGCTGGCCGCAGCTGATGGCAGCTGATGGCGCCGAGCACGAGGCCACAGCAATGTTCATGAGAAAGCCGCCGCCCACGCAGGCCAGCTCCGCGTCCGACGGGTCCTTGTACCTGTCCCGCCTGGCGGGCCGTTTACCTCGCGACGCCGGGGTGTTCGTTCCGGCGGGCCAGGTCGCTGCGCTGGGCGACGAGACGATCCAGCTTGTCAGCGCCAGTGTCGACCTGCGCAGGTTTGAGCGTCGTGGCGGCGAGGTGCTGTTGCGCACTGACGTGCAGGGCACCGGCTCGGTCACGGATCATGACCGGCCTCTGGACGGCCCACGTACGCGGGCACCTTCGCCGGGACGTCGTAGACGCTGGCGTGCTTGCGATGGACCGAGCCGAATCCGTCGCCGGCGTAGGCATCCGCGAGCGAGGCAAGCTGATCGGCGAACTTGCCGCGAACCACGTCGTCCTTGCTGGTCTCGCCCGGCTCGAAGCGCAGGTTCTCCAGCAACACGACATCAGCGGGGCCTAGCGCGGCGACTGCCGGCCGGGCCGAGGACCCCACGATGTCAGCGGCGAAACCGACCGGGCGGTCAAGGAGCAGTGCGAGTCGGCTGGCCACCGGCGCCAGCGTGTACCGCGGGTCAGGTGCGCCCGCCGGCCTGCCAAGATGCGAGCACGCGACGACAGCGGCCCCGCGGTCGATGAGCGCCCGGAGCGTGGGCAGGCAAGCACGGATCTTGCCGTCATCCGCGATGGATGATCCGTCCAAGGGCACGTTGAGGTCGAGCCTCACCAGCACACGTCGGCCCGTTACGTCAAGATCGTCAATGGTCATCAGGTCTCCCGCCCCCGCTTCAGGGTTCGAGGCATCCGCCTTCATGACACTTCCTGCCTACGGCAGCGCGGCGCACTGAGGCAGGGCCGAAGGTCCGACGACCGTTGCTGCCATTCGCGTCCTCAGCGCGGTGATGGTGTACGGCGGCAACGGTCGCGCCGTGCTACGGCAGTCAGCAGGCGCAGACCATCCTCCGTGGCCTAGGTGTACTGAGCTCCAGCAGCCACCCGCTTCGGCGATGACCTCACCGCCATGCGCGATCTTGCGGCGAGCATGCGGCCGGTGACCGTGGCCAGGACGGGACCTAAGGGCCGCCAGCGGCCGGCCATGGTCCCTGCCGCCTCAGCTGCCGCGCGCGCAGCCTTGCAGATAGTCAAGTTCCTTCGCACCCACCTGGGGCCGAGATGACCGAACACCTTTACCCACACGGGGTGGCCGACCTGGAGCTCGCCCCGGTGCTGATCTCCATCGAGCGCAATCTCGCCGCGCTGCGCGATGCCGTCGACCTGGAGTACACACTGGTCCTCGAACTCAACGACGATGACAGTCTCTATCACTCGCCGACCGAGCGGGCGCGTCGCATTCAGCGCTTCGCGATTCGCGGGGTTAGCCTGCACGGGTTGAACGTTTACCCGTCGGCGGACCGGCACGGGCTGGCCGTCTGGCATGGTGAATTCACCGTGACGCTGGCCTTCGGCAAGGCAGTAACCGAGTACGTGCTGAACGGGCGCGCCCGTTGACCCGCCCACGCCGCGCGAGCTAGCGACCCACGCTAGTCGGGATCACGCTCGGTCCGGTGCGCGCCGCGCACGCGCTTCACCGGCCCTCCTCCAGACCCGCAAGGCCGACCTTCGCCTGGCAATCGCCCATGAGTTAGATCCGCTCAGGCACCATGTCGATGGCTCCGCACGGGCACTCGCTGGCACAGATCCCGCAGCCCTTGCAGTAGTCAAGATCAATCTGGTAGCGCTGGCCGGGTCCGAGCTTGATGACGGCGTTGTCCGGGCACACGCCGTAGCAGTTGTCGCACTCGAAGCAGTTCCCGCACGACAGGCAGCGCCTGGCCTCAAACAGCGCAGTGGTCTCATCGAGGCCCCCGGTGACCTCGTCGAAGGTGGAGATCCGCCGGGCCGCGTCGAGCTGCGGCCGCACGGTGGCGGGGGCGTCGGAGTAGTACCAGGTGTTCAGTCGACCGAAGTCGGCTAGCCGCCGCTCGGCCGCGACCTTGTCGATTGCTTCGGTGCCGTCCGCGTCGTTCCTCTCCTTACGGTTTGTCCTCAGCCAGCGGTCGATGCCCCTGGCCGCCTTCTTACCGTGGCCGATTCCGACAGTGACGGTGCGCTCGGCGGGCACCATGTCGCCGCCGGCGAATATGCCGGGGTGCCCGGTCATCAGGTCCGGCCCGACCTGGACCACGCCGTCGCCGATCGTGATGCCCGGCACGCCATCGAGAAGCGACAACTCGCTCTCCTGACCGAGCGCCAGGATCACGGTGTCCGCCGCGAGCTCGGTGAGCTCGCCGGTCGGCTGCGGGAAGCCTGTCTCATCGAGCTGCATTTTCTCAATGACGAGCTTGCCCTCCTCGGCGCGCGCGATGGTGGACAGCCACATCATGCGCACCCCTTCGTCGGCGGCCTCATCGACCTCGACGTCGTGGGCGGGCATCCGGTCCCTGGTTCGCCGGTACACCACCACGGCGTCCGTCGCACCGAGACGGCGCGCGGTCCGCGCAGCGTCCACCGCGGTGTTGCCGCCTCCGTAGACGGCGACGCGCCGGCCGAGCTGCGGTGGCTCGCCATCGGCGGTCGCGTGCAGCAGAGTCACCGCGTCGAGAATCTTCGCTGAGTCACCCGCCGGGATGTACGCCCGGCGACCGTGCTGCGCGCCGACGGCGAGGAACGCGGCGTCGCAGCCGCCGTCCGCCATCGCCTTCTGGATGTCAGTCACCGCGGCCTGCTCGAAACTGACTCCCATGGCGAGGATCCGGTCGATCTCGGCGTCAAGCACGTCGCGCGGCAGCCGGTAAGCGGGGATGCCGTACCGCATCATGCCGCCTGGCCGCGGCGCCTGGTCGCGGATCGTGACGCGGTGCCCCAGGAGCCGGAGGTGGTAGGCGGCAGACAGGCCGGATGGCCCAGCACCCACGACCAGGACGTGGCGGCCGCTGTCGGGGACGGTGACAGGAACGTTCCAGTGTTGCCGAATCGCCTCGTCGCCAAGGAAACGCTCGACGGAGTTGATGCCGACGGCCGTGTCCAGCTGGCCCCGGTTGCACGCGGTCTCGCACGGCCGGTAGCAGACCCGGCCCATGACCGCAGGCAGCGGGTTATCGGCCATGATCTGCCGCCAGGCCGCCTCGTAGCCTCCGTCCTCTGCGCGGTAGAGCCACTGCTGGATGTTCTCGCCCGCCGGGCAGGCGTGGTTGCACGGGGGCAGCAGGTCGACGTATACCGGGCGCTCGGTGCGCCACGATCCGGTCTTGTTGGCCAGGCTGGAGCCGGGGTCCAGCGTGATCGCGAACGGCTTGTCCATCACGGGAGCTCCCTGGTTGTGGCGCCGGTCGCTGCCCGGCTCGCCGCTGAGGTCTCAGAGTCGAGCAGGCCGAACCTGGCCATGTTGCGGTCGGCCATGCGCTGCAGTCTGGCGATCGTTGCCGCTCCGTCGGTGGTCTTGAAGAGATGCGCATACCTGGTCTGCAGTTTCAGGTAGTCCTCGACCGGCGCCTTGCGGCGAATCTTCGACACGCTCACGACGTCGCCTGCCTCCGCCTCGAACACGGGGAACAGGCCGGTCTGCTCGGCGAGCCGGGCGATCCTGATGGTGTCGCCGGGCGCGCTGCCCCAGCCGAGCGGGCACGGCACGAGGATGTGCAAGTACCGGGCGCCCCGGAACTCCATTGCGCGGCGCACCTTGTACTCGAGGTCACGCAGGCCCGCCACGGTCGCGGTCGCCACGTACGGGATCTCGTGCGCCATCGCGATCAGTGGCGCGTTCTTGCCCTGGCCGAAACTGTTGCCAGGCTGCGGGCCAACAGCTGGCGTCGTCGCGGTACGGGCCGCGGGCGGAGTGGCACCGGAGCGCTGCACCCCGGTGTTCATGTAAGCCTCATTGTCGTAACAGATGAACAGCACGTCGTCGTTGCGCTCGAACATGCCGGACAGACACGCGAACCCGATGTCGACAGTGCCGCCGTCGCCGCCCTGGCCCACGACCCGCACGTCCGTGCGGCCCTTGGCGCGCATCGCCGCCGCGATGCCAGTGGCCACCGCGGGAGCGTTGCCGAACAGCGAGTGGATCCACGGGATCTGCCACGAGGTCTCCGGATAGGGCGTGGAAAACACCTCCAGGCATCCGGTGGAATTCACGGCGACCATCTGCCGGTTGGTCGCCCGCATCGCCGCGTCGAGCGCGTACCGGGCGCCGAGTGCCTCGCCGCAACCCTGGCAGGCCCGGTGGCCGCAGTTCAGCGAGTTGGTTCTGTCGGCCTCCGACTGAACCGAGCGATGATCCTCGGCGAGCAGCCGGTTGCCAACTGCGAAGCTGCCAACCTGATAGAACTTGATCGGCTGGACGGGCATGACGGCCTCCTATCCGATCCTGTGAGCGACCGCGCCGAGGTCACGCAAGATGTTCTCGGCCGCGGGCCCGGACCGCCGGGTCGCCGCGACCCGGCCCAGTTCGCGGTCGATCAGGTCCGTGTTGAGGTCGAGGAAGGTCAGCGGCGGCAGGTCGTCGTCCGTCGCGCGGGCGAAGAGGGCCCGCAGCGACGACTTCGTGATGGCCCGGCCACCGAGACCGGCAACGACCGTGTAGCCGTGCACCTGGATCCCGGACAGGGCCATCCGCACATTCGCCGAGACGATCCCGCCGATGCCGACCGCGAGGGCACGCTCGACCACGACGACCCGCGTGGCGTGCTGCAAGCGGCTGCGCACCGCCTCGAGCGGGAACGGACGAAATGAGATTATGCCGAGCGCCCCTATCTTCATCCCGTCCGCACGCAGCTCGTCGACGGTGTCCTTGATCGTGCCGAGCACCGAGCCCAGGGCGACCACGATGGTGTCGGCGTCCTCAGTGCGGTAGGGGCGCACTAGGCCGCCGGAGTTGCGACCGAAGCCCTGGGCAAAGCTCGCTGCCACATCCGGGATCAGCTCGAGCGCCTGGGCCTGCCTGGCATGCGCGAGATAGCGCACCTCCGTAAAGGCCTCGGGGCCGACCATTGCGCCGATGGACACCGGGTCGTCTGGATCGAGTAGCTGCCGGGGCTCGTACTGCGGGAGGAACCGGTCCGCCTGCCCCTGGCTAGGGATTTCCAATCGCTCGTGCGCATGGGTGAGCACGAACCCGTCCATGCACACCATCACCGGCAGCGATACCTCCTCGGCGATCCGGAACGCCTGGATGTGCAGGTCCAGTGCCTCCTG
This sequence comes from Streptosporangiaceae bacterium, assembly GCA_030041275.1. Lineage (GTDB taxonomy): Bacteria > Actinomycetota > Actinomycetes > Streptosporangiales > Streptosporangiaceae > JAJYUU01. The sequence goes on along the minus strand of JASHOE010000249.1, from coordinate 351 downwards.
ATTCGTCTCGGCGTAGAGCTGGATCCAGCCGCAGTCGCGCTGCGACATCGCGTCGCTGTGGTCGTTCCAGATGTTGATCGGCGCCCCGATGGCGCGGTTGGCGACGGTCATCACGATCGGCAGCCCCAGGCCGGCGGCGTTGTACAGCGCCTCGGTCATGTAGAGCAGTCCCTGGCTGGCGGTCGCGGTGTACGCGCGGGCGCCCGCCGCGGATGCGCCGATCGCGACCGACATCGCGGCGAACTCCGATTCCACGTTGACGAATTCGCATGGGGTCAGGTCTCCGGCCTTCACCATGGCGGCGAGGGCCTCGACGATGTGCGTCTGCGGTGAGATCGGATACGCACACAC
>JASHOE010000248.1 GCA_030041275.1 Streptosporangiaceae bacterium | reverse complement strand
GGCGGGATCCCGCGGCTCCTGGCTTCAGCGAAGACCTGTTCCCAGTCGTCGCCCGTCATCGAATGCCCGCTCCCGAACATCTCGACGGCGATCTGCGCGACCTTCATGTTATGCACCCGCTGGGCGGGCGTACGACCTGAGGACGTCCAGGGGCGTCCGTGACGCACTTCGGACAGGCGCATGCTCAGACTCTCCTGCTGCCTGTCGTTGTCGCTCAGCAGCTCGCGCAGGGCATCGTACTGGCGGCGCAGCGCAGCAAGATGTTCGACGATCCGCTCCTCGGTGGTCAGGTCCTCGATGTACTTGGTCACTTCTTCGCGGGCGCCGCCGAAGTAGAAATTTACGGCTGAGACATAGCGCTCGCGGTATCTGTCGGCGACCTGACCGCCTTCGTCGGTGGGCTCGGAGAGCACGTAGTTCATCAGGTCGTACATGTTGTTGCACTCGCCGCTCGGTGGGTTCAGGTGGACGTCGTAGCGGACGTCATTTCCGTCGTCCGTTGGTGGCAGTAGCAGCGCGGCCACGGGCAGGCGGAGTGCTGCTGCGATGGCGCACAGGTCTTCGGCGCTGAACTGGCGAGGGCGCTTCCCTTCCCACGAGCGCTCGGCGGCCGACACGACCACGTTGCTCCAGCCGATCATCTCTCCCAGTTCCTCCTGCGTCAGGCCGGCGGCCTTTCGCCAGTAGGCCAGGTTCCATGCAACGAGCTGATTGATCGTGATGTGCCGTCCGGGCAGGTCACCGTAGCTGCCGCCTGGCCCGAGCGTTGTTCTTATCTCCTCGTCATCCACTGAACGACGGTAGCGCACCGAGCTACGCAATCGCCAGAGTTTGCGGCACGACCCATTCGATCGCTTGACAGGCGGGCCAAGTTTCGCCATTCTAGCTACGCAGTTCGCAGAGTCATCACGTTGACTCGTGAGTCTGCTTATCACTAAGGAGGCGCACCTTGATCGGCATCGAGATGACGCTGCAGGAACTGCTGGAACTTCCTGTGAGTGTCGACCTGGTTACCGCCGGCAGGGCGTTCGGCCTCGGCAGGACGAGGTCGTTCGAGTTGGCGCAGGCGGGAGAGTTTCCCTGCAAAGTGCTCAAAGTGGGCATTAAGTACAGGGTTCCCCGTAGCGCTCTCTTCGAGGCTCTCGGCTTCGACCCGGCCGCAGCCGTCAGCGGGCGGGCGGGTGACAAGGGGGATGGTGCACGGCCGTCGGCGGGTCCTGCTGACCACCGCGCGAGTCGTCGGCATCGCGGCTCAACCCGTGCCCGCGCCGATCTCGGTGACGACGCAGCAGCCGCCGTCGGCTGAAACCAAGACCACCTTCGACAGAAAGGCCCACCGACATGAGCAACGGCGAGAAGCCCGTTTCGCAGATCAGCGTCGACCCCTATCCGCTCAGCGGCACCGGGGCGGAGATCTTTCAGATGCCGGACGGGGAGATCTACCTCGGCTCGGACTCTGGCGGCGCGCTGCCGCTCAGCGACGACCAGCTCGCGACCCTGCAGAAGATGCTCAACCGGCGCGCGCGCAACTTCAGCGTCGTAACTACCTGACCCCGACAACCGCACGGAATGCGGCCAACCCCGATCGAGGAGGGCGCGGGACCACTGCTTACACGACCCGCACAGATGGAGGCCCTAGGCGCCGCGAGCGCCGCGATGAGACCGACCCGGAAGCGCGGAAGCAGGAAGGTTCGCACGCACATGGACGAGATCGGAGCCAACGATGACCGAAACAAACGTCGGGCGGCCGCCAGGCCACGACAGCCCGGCGAACCGCCCCAACGCCCTCATCACCACCGCCGTTGCCCCCGCCGAGAGGCACACGACTGCCATGACGGTACCACGGGACGGGGACTACGCGGCTGACCTGCGCGTCTTGATGGACGAGCGTCACGAGGCCTGGCAGGCAGGCGTGCTCGAGGGGTTCGCCTTCGGGTGGACGCAGGGCCTTTCCGCCGGACTTGAGCGAGGTGCGGCATGAGCCGCCTCACCTCCGCGCAGTGGAGGCTCAGCCGCGATGTCATCGACCTGGTGACCGCCGAGAAGGCGCTGACCGAGGAGCAGGTCGCCGAGCAGCTCGGTGTATCGGTCGCCGAGTTGCACCCGGTGATCGGCATGCTGGTCGGCCGGAAGATGGTCGACCGTGCCGGCGACTATCTCGTACCCGTCCAGCCGGGTCGTGCGGCATGAGGGCGGCGCGGAAAGAACTGCTGCGAGCGGCGCTCGAGTACAGGGCCGCCGGCCTAGGGGTTTTCCCCTGCAAGCCGGGGGCGAAGGTCCCTGCCATCCCGGCCGCACACGATCGCGATGACCCTGCACGGCTTACGTGCCGGGGGGAGTGCGGCAGGCAGGGTCACGGGCTCTACGACGCGACCACAGTGCGGGAGGTCATCGAAGAGTGGTGGCGGTCGATCCCGTACAACATCGGCATCCCGACCGGCCCGGCGACGTTCGACGTGCTCGACGTCGACAAGAAGCCTGAGGGGACCGGCTTCGCCGCGCTGAACAAGCTGATCGCCGCCGGACTGGTTAGCGGCGCCAGCGCCCTCGTCCGCACCCGCAGCGGCGGCCTGCATCTGTACTTCGCCGGCACCGATCAGCAATGCGGCAGACTCCCGCAGCACCATCTCGACTTCAAGGCTCTCGGCGGATACGTCCTCGTGCCGCCGTCATGGGTCGATGCCGACGACAAGGGCCCGGCCGGTGCGTACGAGTTGCTGGACCAGCGCGGGGGGACGGCCCGGCTTGACTGGGATGCCGTTCGACGTGTGCTCGAGCCGCCCAGGCCGATCGGCAACTCTGACGCGGCCAGGACAGGCGACGGCGCTCTGACCGGTGCCCGGCGAGCCGGCATTCTCCGCTACGCCGCCGAGTCGAACACCAAGGGCGGATGGGCGAGCGCCCTGTTCAACGCCGGATGCCTGTACGCCAAGCACGGTGCCAGCCTCGCCGACGCCCTGGCGGACATCGTGGAGGCCGCCCAGCCGTGGAATGAGCACGAGGCAGCCCGTGCGGAGATGCACGTCCGGAACGGGTGGCAGCGCGGCGGACGTGCACTTGAGGCGGTGGAGCGGTGACCGCCGAAACCGTGCCAGCGAACTTGGCTGGCCTGACGATCCAGTTCAACCCGGACGCTCCGCTGCAGTTCCTTGAGCACGCGTTGGCCGAGCTCGACGTCGACAAGCGCACCGAGTTGGCTATCGACGCTGTCGAGGCCATGCTCGCAGCGTGGCCTGGCGAGGGCGTGATCGCACGCGCCCGCGACTACATCGCACGCAACCACCTTGTCGGTCTCCGGTCCTTCGACGCAATGCACGCAGCTGCCCGGCGCGAACAGAAGAGACGTGCGCGAAACTTTTTTGCAGCAGAGGGCTTGCACACCCGCACACCCCCGCCCGAAACGGTCTCTGACCAGCCGAAACAGGTGTGCACGCATGACTCGCACTGCGCCCGAACACCCGCACAGGCACTGCGCCCCGACATCCTCGCCGACGCGGTAAGCATGGTCCGCGATCTCGGCGTGAGCGGAGAGCGGCGCATCATCCGCGGCACGTACCTGTCCGCCGTCTCCCAGGTGCTGCCCGAGCCCGTGTCGCTGGCAGTCAAGGGCGACTCGGCTGGCGGCAAGTCCTACTCCTCCAAGACGACGCTGCGACTGGTTCCGGACGAGGCTCTCTACGTGATCTCCGCTGGGTCACAGCGGTCCCTTGTCTACACCGACGAGGACTTCAGGCACCGCACCATCGTCATGTTCGAGGCGACCGCGCTCCGCG
>JASHOE010000247.1 GCA_030041275.1 Streptosporangiaceae bacterium | reverse complement strand
CCGAGTCAGGCTTCGATGACGTGCCCCGCAACGGGGCGTACCTGCTGGCGCGGGTGGTCGACGGCAGATGTGCGGTCACTGACCTGACCCGCGGCCTGGGCATCAGCAAGCAGGCGGTCAGCCAGCTGATCGACACGATGGTGACCCGCGGTTACGTCGAGCGGAAACCCGACCCCGAGGACCGGCGGCGCATGCAGCTGACGCTGACCCCGCGCGGCGAGGCGGCGGCGACCGTGAGCTGGCAGGCCGCCACAAAGACCGACGAGGAACTGGAGCGTCGGCTTTCCGCCGACGGTGTCGCGGCGCTGCGCGGAGGGCTCATCGTGCTGAGCGAGATGGCCGACGAGGAGCCCTGGCAGGGCGCGCCGGAGGCCAGCTAACGGCCAGCTTCGCCGGGTCGAGGTCCACCTGGGACCGCCGGTTAGTCGAAGTGGCTCAGCCAGCTTCGCGTGACCGTCAGCAGCCGGTCGGTTTCCAGCTGGTATACGTGCTCCCGGCCGCGCAATTCGACGCGCACCAGACCCGCCTGCTGCAGTACCCGCAGGTGCTGCGAGGTGGTGGGCCAGGAGTGCGCGAACCAGGCCGCGATCGCCCCGGAGGTCATTGATCCGCCGCTCGCGTGCAGCACTGACAGGATGGTCCGCCTGACCCGATGCGCCAGTGCGCCGAAGACTTCGTCAAAGTCCGCAAGCTCGGCGAAGCCCTTGGGGCTGGCCGTCACGAGGTTGCCGTGTTGTCGGGCCGAGCACGGCTTGCGGCTGGTCCGAGCGCCACAGTCTCGTAGTGCGGGAACGTCCACTTCGGCTGCCCGTCGCGGTCTTCTAGCAGCGGGTCCATCGGCACCCAGATTGCCAGCACCGCGGGGTGCTCGTGCGCTTGCTCGTAGCCGCCTTCGACCCAGGTGAAGATCTCCACGTAGGTCGGCGGCGCATCGATCTCGCGGTAGATGGCCGCCGGCTCGTCGGTCACGAAGCCCAGTTCGTCCAGGGTTGACCAGTGCCGCGCGAGCAGCTCGCGGAACGAGGCCTCGGCCTCGGGTCGAACTCGGTAGGTGCAGATGACAGTTTGCTTAGCCATGTTCCTAACTATTAGGAAGATGCCTAAGTATGTCAAGGCTGCCAGCAGCAGCGCTAATACCATCGCTGCATGCCTGATGACGCGGACCTCGGCCACGTGCTGACCGAGCGGCTCGATCTCCGGGCTATATCCGTGGCTGACGTGACCGAGATCCACCGCCTCACCGCGGATCCGCGGAACCGGGCATACATCCCTGGCGGCGCGCACGACAGCCTGGCCACCACGCGCACGTGGGTCCAGCGGTTCAGTGCCGGCTGGGCGGCGAACGCCATTGGGTACTGGACCGCTCGGCTCCGCGCAACGGGCAACGTCATTGGGATCGGAGGAATCGACCGCCGCGCGGACTTCTGGAACCTGTACTACCTGCTGGACATCGCGCACTGGGGACACGGTTACGCGACCGAGCTCGCGCGGGCGGCGCAGCGAACCGCGGCGGCGCTCGACCCGGAGTTGCCGCTGGTCGGATGGATTCACGCGGACAACGTCGCGTCGCAGCGCGTGGCCAGTCGTATCGGGCTGCGCGACTTCGGCCGGCTCGAACCGGGCCATTGGAAGGGTGCGCCGATGCACTACTGGGCTGATCGCGAGCCCCGCGGGCTGGACGCTGACCCGACAGTCTGACGTCCTGGCCGGTCGGCTGGCTGTCCCGAAACAAACAGCGCCCGGGAGTCATCCCGGGCGCTGCTCAACCGCGCAGGTCGGCCGCGGCGGTCTGCCAGGAGCCGGCGAGGGCTGGCCCTCGACCGACCGAGCTCGCGCCGGTCGTAGGCCAGTCAATACGGCCCGGAAGGCGGCCGCGTTCTGCTCGGACTCGGAGCGCGCCCCGGCTAGCGGAGCACGAGCTCGCGAGCGTCGTCGCTCTGCGTCGGGTGCTGGATCGGACCGCTGCTGCTGACGACCAGCTTGGCTGGCACTGTCTCGCGCCGGTACAGCGAGCCGGCGAGGGTGAGCGCGATCGAGATGACGACGGCGATACCGACGGTGGTCAGCACGGCGACGATGACCTCGGTGAGACTGGACATGGTGACTCCCCGTTCCCGAATGGGTTTACAGTGTTTACGTGAGTCATTATGCACCGCTTGGATAAACGGCGTCAACTTAAATAAGCTGCGTTCGCACGAAGTGCGGCTGTGGTCGGCCAAGTCCGGCGTGCCGACTGGTTTGGGCCGCTGGCCAGCTCCGAGCCCGTTCCCTTTTGCGGACGGGAGACCTAGCGACCGAGCGCCAGGTCTCTCGCCTCGCCAGCGGGCAGGCGTGCGCCCTCGGCGTAGGCCGCCTCGTAGACCGCGTCGCCGAGCAGTTCGCGCACCCGGCTCTGCTCGCGCTCGCGCAGGCTCTGCTCGGCCTGCGACCACTTGATCGTGTGCATCTCCAGCCCGGCATTGATGTCGACGTCGCCGGCGCCGAACAGGCGCGCCGCGTGCAGCAGGTCGCCCTGCCAGGCGGCAACGCAGGCGGCCGCGAAGACCATTTCGCCGAGCGCTATGCCAGGGGCCATCCGGCGACTGAACAGGAGGGCTCCCCGGACGAGCGGCGCTGCCTCTGCTGGCCGGCCCTGAATCAGCCGCAGCAGCGAGAGGTTGGCACGCAGAAAGTACAGCAACAGGTCCCCGCCTACCCGTTCGGCCAGCGCGAGCGCTGCCTCCATGAACGCGCTGCCCGCCTCGACCCGGCCAGCGTGCAGTTCCAGGCTGAACAGGTGCTGCAACTCGTTAGCCGCCAGCAGGTCGTCCCCGGATTTGCGGGCGAGTTCCAGCGCTTCCAGGTGCAGGCGGAGCCGTTCTTCCGGGTCCTGGGTGGTGAAGGCGAGCCCGGCGAGAGCCTCGCTGAGCAGGTCGGTGTAGTCGTGCGCGCGGGCGATGGCCACGATCTGCTCGGCAATGCGATGCGCCGAATCGAGGTCCCCGGTGCTGTACGCCGTGTCGACGAGCTTTCCGAGCGCGCGTGCCTCGGCGTGTGCGTCGCCGACCTCCCGCGCCATCGCCAGGGCTCGCTCCGCGTAGGCGTTCGACGCGGCGAGTTCAGCCGGGTCGGTTCGCCAGAGCAGCATCAGCAAGCCCGCCGCGAGCGCCATCGCCTCCGCCAGCAGCCCGCTGTCCGGCAGGTCGGTCCGGTCGATCACCGGCCGCACATAGCCGAGCACATCGCTGTGGCCACGGGTCAGCGCGAACCGGAACAGCCACACGGTGAGCCGCAGGATGTCATCGGTCCTGTCCTCAGCGGTGAGGTGCGTGAGGGTCGCTCGCAGGTTGTCCCACTCGGAGTCGAGCCTGCGCAGCCATGTCGCCTGCTCGCGGCCGGCCAGCGCGGCGCCAGCGGCGTTCGCCAGGCGCACGTAGTAGTCAGCGTGCCGGTCGCGGACGCGCAGCACCTCCTCATCACCCGCGGCGCGCAGCAGTTCCTGGGCGCTGTACTGCCTGATGGTCTCGAGCAGCCGGTAGCGGACGGAGTCCTGTGTGTGCTCCGCGACGACGAGGCTCTTGTCGACGAGCGAGCCGAGCAGGTCGAGGACGTCGAGCGCGTCGATGCCGTCGGACACGCAGACGGCCTCGGCAGCATCCAGGTCGAATCCGCCGGCGAACACCGACAGCCTTGTGAGCGTGCCGCGCTCGGCAACGGTGAGCAGACCAAACGACCAGTCGACGGTTGCCTGCAGGGTCTGCTGCCGCGGCATGGCGTTGCGGCTGCCGCCGGTGAGCAGCCGGAATCGCTGGTCAAGTCGCGCCCCGATCTGGGCCAGCGACATTGAGGACAGCCGCGCCGCGGCCAGTTCCAGCGCCAGCGGAATGCCGTCCAGGCGACGGCAGACGGTGGCGACGAGGTGTGCAGACAGTCCGTCGAGGACGAAATCTGGCTGGATGACCCGGGCCCGCTCGGCGAACAGCAGCACGGCGTCGCTGTGCGCGAGGTCCTCGGCGGCATCGGCGCCGGCGGCCGGCAGCGACAGCGAGGGAACGCGGTAGACGCGCTCGCCGTCGATGCCCAGTGGTTCCCGCGATGTAGCGAGGAGGCGCACCTTAGGGCAATGCCGGATCACGACGTCGCAGAACTTGGCGGCCGCGTCGATGAGGTGCTCGCAGTTGTCGAGCACGATCAGCGCGTCCTGGTCGTGCAGGGCCTTGATGACGGGGTCGGCTGCGCCCGGTGCACCGCTGTTGTCGACGACGCCGAGGGTGGTGGCGACGACGCGCGCAATCTGATCACCGTCGGTCAGCGGCGCGAGCTCGGCCAGCCAGACCCCGTCCGGGATCTTGCCGATCAGCTCCGCGGACGCCTGCAGCGCGAGCCGGGTCTTGCCGCTCCCGCCGGCGCCGGTCAGCGTGACCATCCTCGCCGAGGTGACAAGGTCGCGCACCTCTGCCAGCTCGCGTTCGCGCCCGACGAACGCGCTGACCAGTGTCGGCAGGTTGTTGGGCAGGTCCGGGTTGTCGAGGGAAGACAGCGGAGGGAACGAGGCCGTCAGGTACTCGGCCTCAAGCTGGTACACCTGCTCTGGCCGTCCCAGGTCCTTGAGCCGGTGCAGGCCGAGGTCGCGGAGCGCGACGCCGTCGGGCAGCGAATCGGCGAGCAGTTCGGCGGTCGCGCCAGAAACGAGCACCTGGCCGCCGTGCGCCGCCGCCTCCAGTCGCGCGGCACGGTTCACGACTGGTCCGAAATAGTCACCGTCACGCTCTTCGCACACGCCGGTGTGCAGTCCCATGCGGACAAGGATCGACCGACTGGTCGGCCAGTCTTCCGTGGTGAGCGCCTGCTGCGCGGCGAGCGTCGCGGTGATCGCTGACTGCGGCGTCCAGAACGCGGCGCAGAAGGCGTCGCCGACAGTCTTGAACACGTATCCGGTGGCGTCCTCGATGGCCGACCGGAGGATGGCGTCGTGCCGTCGCAGCGCCGTTGTCATCGGCTCGGGTTCGGTTTCCCAGAGCCGGGTGGACCCCTGAATGTCGGTGAACAGCAGGGTGACCGTTCCGGACGGAATCGGGGCAGGCTGGGACACAGGCGAAGGATAAACGGGATGCTGGCTGCCCGGATAGGGTCAGCTCTCGTGACGGGTCACGACGTGCACGTGGTGTACACGAAATACGACGGCAGCTTGCACTGGCACTACACCATGCGGCACCTCGGCTCGGACGAGCATGGAGTCTGGCTCGGCGCACCCGCCGACACGCCGACCCAGCGCGGCAGCGAGCCGCCAATCGTGCTCGGGCACCCGTGGATTCACTTGATCCCTGAGGGCCGTTGGTGGACGGTCGCGTTCAACGCCGGTCCGACGGACACGGAGATCTACTGCGACATCACCACCGAGCCCCGCTGGCTGCAGCCGGGCGAGGTCACCATGGTCGACCTCGACCTTGACGTGCTGCGGATGCGCGCCGACGGGCGGGTGCTGCTGCTCGATGAAGACGAGTTCGCCGAACACCAGGTGCGGTACCGGTACCCGGCCGAGGTGATCACCAAGGCTGAGCAGGCCGCCGCCTGGCTACTGGACGCGGTCCAGGCGAGGGTCGAGCCGTTCGGAACCGGGTACCGCCGCTGGCTGGAGATGGTCAGCGGGGACGTCGGCGGAACGGCCGTGCCTGCCGCGCCAGGCGGCGAGGAGCCTGCGGCCGACTCGGATTGATCGGTCGCCGTGCGTGCCTGCCGCGCAAGGCGGTGCGGAGGCGGCGGCCGAGTCGCACTCACTCACTGGCGATCGGCTCGCGGCCGCCCAGCGCTGACGAAGCTGTTACGTGTCAGGGCGCGAACGGCGGAGCTGGCGGTTCGCCCCACCAGCTGCGCAGGAAAGTGGCGGCATGATCGCAAGCTCCTGTCAGCGGTCCGCTGGGGTGGCTCATGACCAGGGAGATGATCTCGGTGATGCGGTTCGCCGCGGACCTCAGGACCTGCGCAGGCGAGTCCTCAGGGGGCGAGCGGTAGCCGAGTACAGCGCCGGCGTTGCACACGAAGTCGGGGAGCGCGGCGATCGTCCGTTCCCGCAGTACCTCAGCTCCCGCTCTGGTGTAGGGAACGTTGGCAGCCGGCGCCACCACCCGAACGGCCGCAGTCAGTGACCGTGCGACCTGGCCGCTGATCACGCCAGGACGAGCGCCGGGGATGACGACATCGGCTTCGGCGGTGAACAGTGCCGCCGCCGGAGCAACGGGCAGTCCATAGTGGGCGAGGCAGTCGTCGCCGTAACTGCTGCGCAGTTCCAGCAGCCGGTTTATGTCTAGCCCGGACGGGTCGTTGACGCTGCCCGCAACGGTGGAGATCGCAACGACGCGCCCGCCGCGCTGGGTGACCTCCCGCGCAACTCCGCCGCCGACCTTCCCGAAACCCTCGATGGCCGCCGAGCGGCCGTCCCAGCCGCTGGTTGTCGTGGCGCGCAAAGCCGTCTCCGCCGCCACCGCGACTCCGTACCCGGTGAGCAGATCCTCGAAGGGCACGCCGTCCACCACCGCGCTGATCGCACCGGGCGCCGCCCGGCGGTCGCGCAGCGGCGCGAAGTCCGCCTCGAACGTTCCCATGTCCGGGCCGGTCAGAAATCGGCCGGCCCGGACCAGCGGGCCTATCTCGGCGCAGTATCGGGCTATCCGCGCGGCCCTGTCCGCGCGGTCCCGCGGGTCGCCAACGACGCCTGCCTTCGCGCCGCCGACCCGCGCCCCGAGTGCCGCGTATTTATACGTCATGGCGCGCGCCAGCAGTGCCACCTCGGCCGCCGTGACGTCGGGGGCCAGCCGCGTTCCGCCGGCCGACGTCTGCACTCCGGGCAGGTCGAACACGATGAATCCCGGTACCGACTGCAGTTCGACGGTCTCCGGCTCAGATGGCCTGCGGTCGTCCTGAACCTGACCCGACATGTGGGTACCGCCCTTCCTGCGTCCCTAGCCGGCGCCGGCCTGCGTTCCTGGTACGTCCGGTGCACCCTCAGCATTAGGCCGATCGCTCGACCGAGAGTCAAGGCCGGAGACGCGCCGACCCCGATGCGCCGCGTGGGCGCTCGGCTGGCTTCGGCTGCCCAATGGGTGCCGGAGCGGGTAGGGAATGCGAGTGCACCGCGTCCCGTCCGGTCACCGGGCAGCAGCTCGGCCTCGTTCCCCATCAGGGCATCGCCCGTCGGGTTGACAGCGGGCTCGCGGCGTGCTTAACATACTGGTTAATTAACAGATTGGTTAAACAGACGGCAGGCAAATGGTGGCAACGGACCGGCTCAGCATGGTCTTCGCGGCGCTGGCGGACCCCACGCGGCGGGCGATCATCGCCCGGCTGGCGGACGGGGAGGCCACCGTCACGGAGCTGGCCGAACCGTTCCCGATCAGCCTCCCGGCGATCTCCCGGCACCTGAAGGTGCTGGAGCGGGCCGGGCTGATCTCCAGGAGCCGGTCCGGTCAGTGGCGGTCGAGCGCGCTGGAGGCGGCGCCGCTCAAGGAGGCGACCGACTGGATGGAGCGTTACCGGGTGTTCTGGGACGCCAGCTTCGACCGCCTGGACGTGCACCTGCGCCGGGTCCAGGACGACCTGGCCCGGCCGGGCGAGCCGTCGCCATCCGCAGATCTTCCGAAAGGAGCACGGCAGTGAGGAACGAAACGACGACCTACGAGTTGGCCATCTCGCGGATCTTCCATGCCCCGCGCGACATCGTCTACCGGGCGTTCGTCGACCCCGACCAGCTCGCGCAGTGGTTCGGCCCGGTCGGTTTCGTGGTGCCACGGGAAACCGTGGCGGTCGACGCACGCGTCGGCGGCTACCAGCGGTTCGTCATGGTGAGCGCAGACGACCCCAGCGTCCGCAGCCCGGTCGACGCGACCTTCACCGAGGTGGTGGAGAACGAACTGCTGGTCGGCGAGCAGAGCGTCGAGGGCATCCCCGGCTTCGAGGGCACCGCGATGATGACGCTCCGGCTGGAGTTCTACGACGAGCCGGGCGGCAAGACCAGGCTCGAGCTGCATCAGGGCCCGTTCACTAAGCAGCTTGAGGAAGGCTCGCGAGACGGGTGGAACAGCTCCTTCGGCAAGCTCGACGACCTGCTGGCGCGGACGCGATGACGGGCAAGGTCGTCGTCAATCGCGCGATGTCGCTGGACGGGTTCGTCGCCGGACCGGACGATTCCATGGACTGGGTGTTCGAGTACGCCACGCCCGACCAGTTCCCCGACGTCATGGAGGCCACCGGCGCCATGCTTTGCGGTCGGCGTACCTATGACCGTCGGCCAACGGGACGCCGGAAAGCTCAGCGGAGACGCTTACGGCGGCCGCTGGCACGGGCCGGTGATTGTGCTCACCCATCACCCGCCGCCGGAGCCGCACGGCGATCAGCACACGTTCGCGGCCGGCCCCATTACGGGGGCAGTGCACTGGGCCCAATGGCAGGCCGGCGACAAGGACGTGGAGGTACTCGGCTCGAACGTCACCGGTCAGTGCCTGCAGGCCGGCCTGGTGGACGAGATCTTCGTGCTGGTCCTGCCCGTCCTGCTCGGCCACGGCACACCGCTGTTTCCCGGTGGCGGGCTGGACCGCGTGAACCTGGAGCCAATCAGCTCGACCCCGTCGGCGCGCGTCACGGCCATGCGGTTCCGGGTGATTAAGCCCGCGGGTGGGGCGGACGGCGGCTAACCGGAGGAGAGGACCATGGGGAAGGTGGTTGTCAGCGAGTTCATCTCGGTCGACGGTGTCATCGAGGATCCCGGTGGGTCCGAGGGCACGGCGCAGGGCGGCTGGAGCTTCCGGCATCCGGCGCCCGGATCTGAGCCTTTCAAGCTCGACGAGCTGAAGGCTGGCGACTTGATGCTGCTCGGCCGCTCGACCTACGAGACGTTCGCCGCTGCGTGGCCCGCGCGGGAGGAGACCTCGGGGGAGTTCGGCTCCCTCATGAACTCCATGCCGAAGGTCGTCGTGTCGACGACGCTCACGGAGGCGACCTGGCGTAACTCCACGATCATGTCGGGCGACGTCCCTGCCCAGGTTGCCAAGCTCAAGGAGCAGCACGACGGCGACATTCTCGTCTATGGCAGCGCGATGCTGATCGACACACTGCGCCAGCACGGGCTCATCGATGAATACCGGCTCATGATCCACCCGGTGGTGGTGGGCTCGGGCAAGCGGCTGTTCAAGGACGGCTCGGTTCCCGCTGACCTGGAACTCGTGGAGTCGCGCCCGGTCGGGCCCGACGTGATCGTGCTGACTTACCGCCCCGCCCGCACCCGGTGAGCACCGGATGGCCAGGGCTCAGGGTGTCGTAACGACCGGGCCTAGCGGCGCGGCCAGCGCGGCCAGCTCGGCGATCTGGGCCGGCGGGAAGTTCGTCCAGGCCTCGCGCGGGTCGCGGTCGTGATGCACGTACGTGTCGAGGAACCGCTGCCACCGCCGCAGGCCGTCGACAGCGACGCCGACCTGAAGGTCCCCGGCCTCGATCGCGTCGGCGAACTCGTCGAGGTCAAGCATGCGCTGGTGCCTGCCGTCCAGCGGCATCATGAGATCGATATACAGGCCGCGGACAAGGACGTCACTGCCGTTGTCCTCGACGTGCAGCAGGTCCACGTGCCAGGTAGCCCGCTCCGGCAGGTCGGCGTCGACACCAGGGGTCAGCTCCCCGCT
>JASHOE010000246.1 GCA_030041275.1 Streptosporangiaceae bacterium | reverse complement strand
CGGTGCCTGTACCGGATGCGCTGCTCGCGGGCGTGCCGCACGACCGGCTGACGCTGGTGGCGACGAATACGAAGGCGGCGATCGCCCCGATCGCGACGATCATCGCGAGCATCCAGCCGCGCACGGTGCGGAACTTGGTCCACTCGGCGTGCACCAGGCGCCCGAAGCCACCGTGCGCCGCTGACGGCGCAGGCCGGCGCGACCTCACGGTCCCTGTCGTCATGTCGTTACCTCAGCCCGGTACTCGACGGCCGCCCGCGTGAGTTCCAGATAGGCCTCCTCAAGCGTGGCCCGGTGCGTGGTGACCTCACTGAACGGGATCGCATGGCCGCTGAGAGCCGAAACCGTCGTTTCTGAACTAAGGCCGGCAACGGAGAGCACACCAGAACCTGTGGCAGTGACCTCAGCCCCGGCGCGCAGCAGCACGGTCATCGCGTCGGCCGGTGCGCTCGTGCGCAGCACAATGTAGTTGCCGGAGGCGGCGGCGATCAGATCGGCGACAGAGGCGTCGGTGATTACCCGGCCGCGACCGACGACGACCACGTGAGTCGCACTGTCCTCCAGTTCGCTCATCAGATGGCTCGATACCAGGACCGCGCGGCCGTCCGCGGCCAGCGACCGCAGGAAGGCCTTCATCCAGACGATGCCCTCGGGATCCATGCCGTTGAAGGGCTCGTCGAAGATCAGGACCGGCGGGTCGCCGAGAAGCGCGGCGGCGATGCCGAGCCGCTGCCGCATGCCGAGCGAGTATCCGCCGGCCTTGCGGCGCGCGGCGGACTTCAGCCCGGTCAGCCCGATCACCTCGTCGACGCGGCGAGCCGCCAGCCCCTGCGAGTGCGCGAGCCACAGCAGGTGGTTGCGGGCGCTGCGGCTCGGCTGCAGCGCGCCCGCGTCCAGCAGTGACCCGACGTGTGTCAGCGGCCTCTGCAGCGAAGGGTAGGGGCGGCCGCCGATGGTGGCGGTGCCCGCGTCGGCCGCGTCAAGGCCGAGGACGATGCGCATGGTGGTGGATTTGCCGGCGCCGTTCGGCCCGACGAAGCCGGTCACCTGGCCGGGAGAGACCGTGAACGTCATCCCGTCCAGCGCCTGGGTAGAGCCGAACCGCTTCCGCAGTCCGTCGATCTCGATGCTCGCACTCATGGCGCCAAGATGCCGCAGGTCGAGGGCCCGCCGCGTCGGCCCACAGTCCCATCTGCCCGGTGCCGCAGTGGCCCGCCGGCATACGCCCGCAGGCAGACGACACGGCATGGCCAGGCGGTTACGATCGCGGTGAGCATGACCGTGGAAGCAGGAGGCGCCGGTGATCATCTGGGGATTCCCGGTACTTGGCTGCGCCCTGCTTGCTTCCGCCTCGCTGCTGCGCCGATGGCCGCTCGCGGCGCTCGGCGTGACGCTCGGCGGGTCGGTGGCCAGCATGGAGCTGCCGCCGAGGATGACGGGCGATGAGCTGGTTGTGCTGGTCGTGCTCGCCTGCGCAGCTGGCCTTGAGATCTGCTACATGGCGGCGACACGCCGCCGCAGAGTCTCGGTTGCTGGCGCGGCCATGGCGGCCGCGGTGGGCCTGCTGATCCCGTTTTTCGGATTGCCCGCCGGGGGCGCGGTTCGGATCGGCGGCGTCTGGCTGCCGGTGAACCTTGCCACGGTCGCCATCGTCCTGCTGACGCTCGTTGCCTGGCTCATCGGGCATTCAATCCGCCAGGCGCAGGCCAGGGCCGAGCTTGTGCGAGCCCAGTCGGCCGCGCAGGCAACGGTGGAGGAGCGGCTCCGGATCGCGCGTGAGCTGCACGACATGGTGGCGCATAGCATCGCCATCATCGCGATCCAGGCAGGATCTGGCCGCAGGGTCTTCGACGCTCGTCCGGACGAGGCGCGCGAGGCGCTGGCGGCCATCGAGGCCACCAGCAGGGAGACGCTGTCCGGGCTGCGGCGGATGGTGACCGGGCTGCGGCGTGCCGACCCGGAAGCTGAGCCAGGCCAGGTGCCGCTCGGCCCGGCGCCGGGGCTGGCCGACATCGACGGGCTAGCGGCTGCCGCCATGGACGCGGGCGTAGTGGTCGAAGTGGACTGGCGCGGCAGCCGCGAGCCGCTGCCGGCCGACATCGACGTGTCCGCGTACCGCATCATCCAGGAGGCGGTCACCAACGTGGTCCGCCATGCCAGCGCGGGCCAGTGCCGCGTGTCGATCGGACAGCAGGACGGGCAGCTGTCGATCGAGGTCATCGACAGCGGCCGCGGCGGCGCCGTGGCCGGGGCCGGCTACGGGATCACCGGCATGCGCGAGCGCGCAGCCCTGCTTGGTGGCGACTTCTGGGCCGGCCCGCGCCCCGGCGGCGGCTTCCGCGTCACGGCCTGCCTGCCGGTGCCCGCGCTTGCCCGATGACCATCCGCGTCCTCCTGGCCGACGACCAGCCGCTGGTCCGTACCGGGCTGCGCATGCTGATCGAGCAGACGCCCGACATTGACGTAGCGGGCGAGGCCGGAACCGGCGCCGAGGCGGTGCGGCTGGTCAGGAGTGCTGATCCCGATGTCGTCGTCATGGACATCCGCATGCCCGTCATGGACGGCATCGAGGCAACGAGGCTGATCACCGCCGGTGGCATGCGCGCTCGGGTGCTCGTGCTGACCACGTTCGACGACGATGACTACGTCTACGGTGCGCTGCGCGCAGGTGCGAGCGGCTTCCTGGTCAAGGACATGGCGCTTGAGGACATCCTCACCGCGATTCGCGTCGTCGCGGCCGGCGACGCCATCATCGCGCCCGCCGTCACCCGGCGCCTGATCGGTCACTTCGCCAGCCCGGCCCGTCCGGACCCCGACATCCGGGGGCTCACCGGAATCACCGACCGCGAGCGCGAGGTGCTCAAACTGGTGGGTCTCGGCATGTCCAACGCCGAGATCGCAGCAGCCCTGTACATCACCGCGGGCACAGCCAAGACTCACGTAGCCAGGCTGCTGGCCAAGCTCGGCGCCAAAGACCGGGTCCAGCTCGTCATCACCGCCTACCGGGCCGGTCTCGTCGACACCTGAGGCGACCCGCTGGAGGAGGAGGAAACGGCTGGCCGTGATCGGGACGACCATGCGACTCTCTGCGCATGGGGACATCAGATGCCATCTACCAGCCAGATCTTGCGCTCGTGCATCATCGCGGGTTCGGGTTCCATGCCGCCGCCTGCGCTCCGGGGATCCTGGAGCTCCTTGCCCCGGTACGCGACCGGCAGGGACTTGTGCTCGAACTCGGGTGCGGGACGGGCCTGCTCACGACGGAACTCACCGCGGCAGGGCATCGCGTGATCGCGACCGACGCGTCTGCGGCGATGCTCGCCGTCGCCCGCGAGGTTGTCGGCGACCTAGTGCAAGAACTACGTCAGCTCACACTGCCGGACGACAGGCTGCCGCAGGCCGACGCAATCGTGGCCGTCGGCCACCCGCTGAGCTACCTCCCGGACGCTCAGGCCGTTGACCAGGCACTTATCGCGATGGCTGCAGCGTTGCGTCCACGCGGCGTACTGGCCGTGGACATCTGCGATCTGGAGTGGGGACGCGCCCGGCAGGGCGTCCCGTACTTCGCCGGGGCCGCCAAGGACTGGGCGATCATTACCAGGTTCTCGATGCCAGCGGCGGACCGGTTCGTCCGCGACATCACGACCTTCCTGCCAAACCCCGATGGTTCCTGGCGGCGCGACAGCGAACACCATGAGAACGTGCTCGTCGACACGTCGCTGATCCCCGCACTGCTGCGCCAGCACGGTGTCGACGCTCAGGTCAGACCGTCCTTCGGAACCGAGACCAATCCGCCAGGGCTGCGGGTGGTGGTCGGGCGCAAGCCGGCCCGCTGAGCCCGGTACTCGGCTGAGCCCGGTACTCGGCTGAGCCGGTATTGGGCACTGCCTCTCCTGGGCGGCGCTACTGAGCCTCGCGCGCAAGCGACCACAGGTCGGTGCGCTCGTCAGCGAGAACGTAGCCGGCTATCCGGGCGCGGGAGGCAACCAGACGGGCGCAGGCTGCCATCTCGGAGTCGTGGTCGAGTTCCGGATCACCGCCACGGTCAAGACCCACGGCCGCAGCCAGGACACCGTCTACCAGGTAGAAGCCGATGAGCTTCCCCTCGTCCGGGCTCCCGCGGACTGCGAAGTCGTCCCACTTCGCCGCGTAGCCCGCGTACTCAATCTTGTGGTCGTACTGATCGGACCAGAAGGTATAGGTGTAGTCGTAGGGGGCGGTCGACCCGAGCATCGCCCTTGCCGCGGCGCCGCCTTGCTTTTCGCCGTTGTTGTAGTGCTCGACCCGGACGCGGCCGAATAGCGGGTGGAGCGTGTTCGCCACGTCGCCAGCCGCGTAGACGTCAGGCGCACTGGTCCGGCAGAGCTCATCGGCCAGGATCCCGTTCGACTGGGCGACCGATGATTTCGCGACCGCCGCAGTGTCGGGGACGATGCCGGTGCCCGCGACAGCAAAATCGCACGCGATGCGCCGGCCGCTTGCGGTCACTACCGCCGCCAGCCGTTCGGTCCCCTCGAACGCCGTCACCTGATCTCCGGCCAGCATCTCCACGCCGTTCGCACGATGGAATTCGCCGATCAGCGCGCCGACCTGCTCGCCCAGCACATTGCTCAGCGGAACTCTGCCGGGGAATGCAGTGGTCACGCGAACCCCGAGCTGCGTCAGCGAGGCAGCCACTTCGCATCCGATAAATCCCATGCCGACCACTACCGCGTGCCGGCCTGGTACCGCCTGCCGCTTGATGGCATCGCAGTCCGCCACAGTGCGCAGATAGCAGACTCCTGGCAGCCTGGCGCCCGGAACCGCGAGCCGTCGGGGCTGCCCGCCGGTGGCGATCAGGAGCTTGAGATAGCGGAGGTCGGTGCCCGAGTCCAGCCGGACCGTGTGCGCGGCCGTATCGATGCTTGTCACGCTTACTTCGCTGAGCATTTCGACATCGTGGCTGGCGTACCAGTCGGCGGGCCGCACGTACCAGCCGTCGAGG
>JASHOE010000245.1 GCA_030041275.1 Streptosporangiaceae bacterium | reverse complement strand
TGCGGCCGCCGGTCCGGCAGCCGCCGCGGCCCGAGCAGGCCGCGGTCTCGCAGCCCTATCCGGGCGTTCCGGCCAGGCCGTGGGCGCACCGGAGACGGACGCACTCGGACCGGAGGGCGGGCCGGCTGACGACTTCGGGAGCCGCGGGCGCGCATGGACCAGCCGGTCCACGGGCAGTAGCGCAGGGCCCACCTCGGCAGCGACCGAGATTTTCGCGACTGCTGACCGGGACCGGAGCGAGCCGGGCAGGTCCGCCGCGAGACGGCCGCCAATCTTCGGCCGGCGGGCGAGCACGTCTGGCAGCGCCGCGCGCGAGGACAGCTCGCGGGCGGATGGACCACGTGCTGGGGGTGTCCCGCCGCCGGTAGCAGCGTGGCCCAGCGGACAGGCGACTAGCAGGTTCATCGACGGGCCGCCGCCAGGCAGCAGGTATCCGGATCGGCCGGCGAGCGGTCGGCCGCCGGGCGAGCCACGCAGTGCCGAGCCCGGACGCATGCCCGGCCACGTCCGGTCTCCGTCGGGGACTCCTTACGACGACGCGGATAGCGCTTATGGTCCCGCGGACCGCCGGGACGGCTCTGCCGGGGCCTCAAGCGGCTCGCGATTCGGGTCGGGCTCGCGTTATCAGAGCGCGGCCGGCTCCGACGTGCCCGACCACGCCAGCCCTGCAGCCGGCTACCCAGGACCGGCAGCGGGCCACCGAGCCGACGCCGCCGATGGTGGCCAGCGCGGCAGGCGGGGCCGCAGCAGGCGGCACGGGCACCAGGGTCCGCCCCGTCACCGGAACCAGTCCGGTAACCCGGATGAGGCCAGTTACCCGGATGAGGCCAGTTACCTCGATGAGTCCCGCTACCCGGATGACGCCCGTTACCCGGATGATGCCCGTTACCCGGATGAGGCCGACTACTCAGAGCGCGGCGGCGACCCGGGCCGGTCGCGCTATGCCGACGAGGTCTACCGCCGGTCGGCCCGCTATCGCGACGAGCCGCCGCGCTATCCGCCGGACCCGGCTCAGGCCGGATACGGCCCGTCGCCCGACCGTGGTCGAGACCGTGCCGCGGACACCCGTGCTCCCGGCTGGCCCGCCGGTGGCGATCAGCAGGGCTGGCCGCAGGACCACCGACAGGGGTGGCCCGAGCCTCAGCGCCCTGGCCACGCCCGGCAGCCCGGTGAGCCGTGGAGTGGCGACGAGGGCGACGCGCTTGGCCCAGTGCCGCCGACGGGCGAGCTTCATCACGACTGGCGAGCCAGGCGCGACCGATCGGCGCGGAACTGGCCGGCCCCCGACGACGAAGGTGAAGGTGAGACGTGGTGAGCGGGTCCAGGTACCGCCGCGTCGGCCTCTGCCTGCTCGTCGTGCTCGTGCTCGGCGGGATCTACGCGGCGGCGAGACCCAGCCACCAGAAGAGCACCCCGCCGCGCCAGGCTGCCGTCGGCCGGGCCACCGTGTCTACCGCGGCGCGGGTATGCCCGGCTCCCGGTTCAGCTGCCCCGACCGCCGCCGCCGTTGCCATGGCGGCCGTACCGGGCTCAGCCAAGTCCGGGTCGGCGGTCATTAGCACGCTGACGCCGACCGGCAGCGCGTCCGCTGGCCAGCTTGTATCCCGGGTGACGCAGCCTGGCGTATTGCAGCTGACGACCGTGCCGCTCGCGCCGGCCCTGACGCCGGCCGAGCTGGTTGGTCTGCCTGGATCAAGTGCGAGCGTCCGCACTGAGCCAGGCCGCGGCGGCGTGCAGGTCAGCGCCACTGGCGCGCTGGCTCAGGGCCTCGAGGTCGAGCAGACGGGGCCAGGCGGCCTGGTGACCGCCCAGTGCAGCGCTCCCGGCACCAACTTCTGGTTCATCGGGCCTGGACAAAAGTCAGCGGCGTCTATCGAGCTGTACCTGACCAACATCGGCAACCAGCCCGCGGACGCCCAGGTTCAGGCGGTCACCGACACGAGCACCGGCTCGCCGGTGCTTGGCAATGCGGACAACGGCATCACGGTGCCGGCAGATGGCATGGTGGAGCAGTCGCTCAGCGGCCTGCTTCAGGGGACAAAGGTCGTCGCGCTGAACGTGACTACGACGGTGGGCCAGGTTGTCGCCGCGGTACGGGAAACCCAGTCCGGCACCGCTGACGGCAGCTGGCTTCCCGCGGCGGAGGCGCCGGCTACCCGGCTGACCATCCCTGGCCTGCCCGCGATCGGCGCGCCGCAGCTTTACATCGCTGTGCCCGGTACCGCGGCTGCCGATGTCAAGATCACGGCGATCACCCAGAAGGGCTCGTACCAGCCCACCGGCGGCACCGGCATCGACCTGCTCGGCGGCTCAGCGGCGATCATCCCGTTGCCCTCGCTGGCAGGCGTGGCCGGCGCGGTCTCGATCTCGGCGACCGCCCCGGTGGTGGCGGCGATGCTGGTGTCCGGCGGGCCACCCGGGTCGGCGGGCGCAGTGGCCGTGAGCAGCGGTCCGGTGCTGGAGCAGGGTGTGATGGCCGCGAATCCCGCTGGTCCGGCCGGGTCAACTCAGCTCGTCCTGTCGGCACCGGGCAAGGCAGCCTCGGTCCGGGTCACCACCGCGACGACCACGGCGCCCGCCTCAGGCGAGGCCGGCACCGTCGTGCACATCGGCGCGAAGTCCTCGGTCGTGGTGCCGGTCGCGCCGCCCGCAGGCGTCCGGGCCTCGGTGTTCACCGTCGTCGTGACTCCGCTGGCCGGCTCTGGTCCGGTGTACGGGGGCAGGGTGATCAGCGCCGGCGGGTCCGTGCAGTCGGTCCTGCCGGTCCCGAGCTCGCTGACCTGGATACCAGTTCCTGGCGTCAGCCAGTCGCTGGCTGCGATCCTCGACGGTTAGCCGCGGCGACGGCGCTATTCCTCGGCGGGATAGCCGGGGTCCACTGTCTGCGGGTCGACCCCGAGCCAGCGCGCGAATTGCTCGACGATCACGTCGAGGACAAGCTCGGCCAGTTCCTCTTCCCCGTCGGCGCGAGCCAGCAACGGCCTGCGATACAGCACGATCCGGGCCGGCCGGTCAGGTGCCCGGCGGCGATCGCCGCTAGGCCGCTGGCCGGGCAGCGACATCGACCCCGCGGGATCGAGCGGGCTGGCTGGCGCCGAGCCAGGCTCTAGCCGCGCCAGCGGCACGGGGTCCGGGTCACCGATGTCCGGCAGGATCGGCGGGATTTCCTCCACACCGAACTCCATGCCGGACAATTCCGCTTCCCAGCGCGGTTCTAGCTGCGAGACCGCCAGCAGCACGAGGTCATCGAACCGCTCGGACCTGGTCCGATGCAGCGGGACGCCCGGCGGCACCAGTGAGCCCCGCAGGCCGCGGCCGTGCCGATCCCGCCGCCGGATCCGGCCCCTTGGTGGCCGGGCGCTGTCCTCGCCGTCGCGCACAGTTCCCGAGCGTATCGCGCGCGGAACGGACCCGACCGGCGACGGTTATGTGGCAGCCCGAGACACGAACGCGCAGTGTGCCCCGGGTGGTGGCGTTAACGCCCGGCGGTCGATACCGTCAGCCACTGTGAGCGACCATCACGACCTAGCCCACCCCGGCGACGGGAAACGGGCCGGTCGCCAGCACGACCGGAGATGGTGACCCGGTGCCTGTCCGCCAGTGTTCCCGGCCGGCTTGCAAGCGCGCCGCCGTCTACACGCTGACGTACGTCTACCGGGACTCGACCGCAGTCCTCGGACCGCTGGCGGCCGTGGTGGAGCCGCACTGCTACGACCTGTGCGAGCGGCACGCCGACCGGATGACGGCTCCGCGCGGCTGGGATGTGGTCAGGCTGCCGGTTACGCCGCCGGTCGACCCGGTCGCGATTGCGGATGATCTTGAAGCCCTGGCGAACGCCGTGCGGGAGGCGACAGCGCCACGCGTGGCGGCGGAGCCAACCGGACAGGGCGTGGAGGTCACCCGGCGGGGTCACCTGCGGGTGCTGCGGTCGGCACCGTCCGACGGCGGGCGGGCTGGCTAGCAATTCCCAGGCTAGGGCGGCCGACGGCGGCCACCGGCTACGGGCGGGCCGCCGGTAGGATCCCTGATGCGCGCTGTCGGCGGTTCCGGCCACGACGAGCAACAGGAGACGAATATGAAGATCGAGGACTGGCTGCTTGAGATCCTGGCCTGCCCGAAGTGTCATGCGCCACTGCGGGCCGACGACGCAGCCAACGAGCTGATCTGCACCGGTCCTGACTGCGGCCTGGCGTATCCGGTGCGTGACGATATACCCGTGCTGCTGATCGATGAGGCCCGCGACCCGGCGGCTGGCGCAAGCCGGGAGTGAGGATCAATCGCCACGGGCGCGGACTCGGCGTCTTCCGCTTCGGGAGATAGCGAGCACGGCACGGGCATCAGGGCGGTCATTGCTGCCCTCGGGGCCAACCTGGGCATCGCGCTCACCAAGTTCGTCGCGTTCGCGCTCACCGGGTCCGCGTCGATGCTGGCCGAGGGCGTCCACTCGGTCGCCGACTCCGGAAACCAGGCGCTCCTCCTGCTGGGCCGTCGGCGGGCGCAGCGGGCCGAAACCCGGGAGCACCCGTTCGGGTTCGGCGGCGAGCGTTACTTCTACGCTTTCCTGGTCGCGGTCGTCGTCTTCACGGTCGGCGCCGTGTTCTCCTGCTACGAGGGAATCGAGCGGATCCGGCACCCCGGGCACCTGACGTCGCCCGCCGTGGCGTTCGGGGTGCTCGCCGTGGCGATCCTGCTGGAGTCGTTCTCCTTGTGGAACGCCGTGCACGAGGCCCGCCCGAGCCGTGGCCGCGCCAGCTGGCTGAACTTTATTCGACGTACCAAGGCGCCGGAGCTGCCAGCCGTGCTGCTCGAAGACGTCGCTGCGCTGAGCGGCCTGG
This sequence comes from Streptosporangiaceae bacterium, assembly GCA_030041275.1. Lineage (GTDB taxonomy): Bacteria > Actinomycetota > Actinomycetes > Streptosporangiales > Streptosporangiaceae > JAJYUU01. Next base: position 24,206 of record JASHOE010000245.1, on the reverse strand, counting down.
CGCTCGCGCTCATCGGCGTGACCATTGCAACCGTCACCCACGATGACCGGTGGGACGCCGCCGGGTCGATCGCGATCGGCTTGCTGCTTGGCTGCGTCGCCTGCGTGCTCGCGGTGGAGATGAAAAGCCTGCTGATCGGCGAATCGGCCAGCCCGGGGATGCAGGCTGCGATCGTGGCTGCCATCGAAGCCGGGCCGGAGGTGCAGCGCGTCATTCATCTGCGGACGCTGCATGTCGGACCAGAGACGCTGCTGGTCGCAGCCAAGATCGGAGTCCAGCATGACGACACTGCGCGCAGCGTGGCGGCTGGCATCAACGCGGCCGAGCGACGGATCCGCGCCGCTGTGCCGATCGCCGAGCTGATATTTCTGGAGCCGGACATCTACGAGGCAGGGCGCGCTGACCCGGAAGACCCGGCGGTTACCGCCGCTCAGGCTGCCCGCCGGCTATCCGCCGCCCGGCTTCGTCGCGGCGCTCGCAAGCGGCAGGACTAGCTCACCCAGGGACGGCCTGGTTAGCCTCGTGCGCTCGCCCGCTAGCCAGCCAGGGCGTCGGCCAGCCGCCCGCCGTCGCGGACTGGCGCGAGATCCGGGTCTCGAGCGGCATTGGCGCGCAGGTCAGCGTTGAGCGCCACCGCTGCGGTGACCGCGGCAGCGCTCGGATCGAGCAAGCCAGCTCCCGCGTAGACGCACGCGAGGTTGTAGCTGGCCATCCCGCGCGCTTGGTCCGGCGCGCCGAGATATTCGGCCGTCGCCATGGCGTGTGCGGCGAGCGCCACCGCCTGATCTGCCTGGCCGCGACGGACGTAGTACTCGCCGAGGTGACCGGTCGGGTGCCAGAAGCCCCGGACGACGATCTGCAGCCAGAGCTGGCGGCCGCGCAGCCACGGATTCCGCGAGGGTTCCACCAGGTCCTCGTCCCGCACCGAGTGCAGCTCCGCGAGCATGGCGCCGGCCGACAGCCAGCTCTCCGCGGCGACCGCGTCGGCCGGCTCGGCCGACAGTTCTGCATACAGTCCGCCAGACTCGTGGTCGACCTCCGCGAACTCGGGCGGGGTGCGGCCGTCCCGGACGGCGCGCAGTCGGGTCACCTGCTGATGCCGGAACGCGGTGTTGTGCGCGATGACGGGCAGAGCGGCCCAGCAGTGCGGGTCGCCGGTTGCTGCGGGGTCGGCGAGCAGGGCTAGCCGTTGCTCCTCTGTGGCCGCTACGCCGATCAGGCCCGCGACGGCACGACGGAGGTCCGTGGCGGTCATCTAGTGCCGCCCTGCTGCCCGCCGGGCTTGCCAGCGATGAACAGCAGCGAGTCGGTCACCATCACGGTGATCGGAGCGAAGCCGAGCGTCTGCAGCCGGGTGAGTAGCGACGCGGGCTCGATCGGGTTATAGGTGTCGTCGACGTGGAAGTGGTGCAGGTCATCGCTGGGCAGACTGTCGGAGCCGATCAGGAAGCCGCCAGGGCGCAGGACCCGCAACGCCTCCGCCAGAATGGCGTTCTGCAGCGCCAGCGTCGGAACGTGGTGGAGCATCGTGAAACAGCCGGCCGAGTCAAAAGAATCCGCGGGGTAGTCAAGCTCGGCAGCGCTGCCGGTGACGACCCCGACGTTCGTGCCTGCATACCGGTCTGCAAGCAGCCGCGCCGCGTCGGCGTCGATCTCGACGGCAGTGAGCTTGGCGACTCGGCCGGCGAGCCAGCCGGTGGCGGCACCGGGCCCCGGCCCGATCTCGAGAATCGTCTCGCCCAGGTCGAGGTCGCGGGTCAGCCTCGGCAAGATGTCGCGCTGGATGTGCTCGGCCCATTCAGGGCTCGGGCAAAGCCGAGTGTGGTTGGTGTTCATGACTCGACGCTAGGAAAGTCGGGACATTGTGCCAATGGCGTAGGCTGCCATGCTGTGTCGCAGGACGGACAGTCATCCTGGCCGGATCAGTCCTGCACTCCCGACGACGTCGCCAGCACCGCCGCGGTCATCGTCGCGACGTTCCCGATGCCAGCGGGACTGGTATTCGACTGGCACACCCACCCGGATCACCAGCTCGCGTGGGCCGCCAGCGGAGTGCTGACGGTGCGAACCGAGTCCTCGACCTGGGTGCTCCCGCCAACACGCGCCTTGTGGATTCCGGCGGGCCTGCGGCACGAGACGCTGGCGGCGGGCGTCGCGACCATGCGCTCCGCCTACGTGCGACCGGACCGTTGCCCGATCACCTGGACCGCAGCTACTCCGGTAGCGGCCACGCCGCTGCTGGCGGAGCTGATCGGCTACCTCGGTGACCGGGACCTGAACGCGACCCGGCGCGCGAATGCCGAGGCGGTGCTGGTGGACGTGCTGGAGCCGGTCGCAATGACCACCGTGCACGTCCGCATGCCAGACGACGACAGGGCGCGCCGCGTCGCCGACGGACTTTCGGCCAACCCGGCCGACGACCGGACACTGGCCGAGTGGGGCCACGATGTGGGTGCCAGCGAGCGCACGCTGGCTCGGGCCTTCATGGCGGGCACCGGGGTCAGTTTCGGTCGGTGGCGCACGCTCCTGCGAGTGCAGACGGCGCTGCACGCGCTCGCTGACGGCGAGCCGGTAGGCAACGTAGCCAGGCACGTCGGCTATGAATCGGATAGCGCGTTCGTGCAGGCGTTCCGACGCGAGACGGGCGTCACGCCGGCCGCATACTTTCGTAGTTCTGCAGTCGGCTGAAGTAAGCGGACCGCGGCTGCGCCTTTTTACTGAGCCGCCGCTTCCAAGCCGGCCCGGTCGGTGCCTGCCCCGGCGCGCATGCGGCACTGGCAGCCGGCCGGTGCTCGGGTCAGGCGGCGATCAGCACGATGCCCACGGCCGCAAGGAGCAGCCCGGCCTGCTGCGTGCGGGTCATTCGCTCGCGGAGCGCCACCCGGGCGAGTAGCACGGTTACCGCTGGATAGAGCGACGTGAGCACGACGGCAGGGCCGAACAACCCGGCTCGGGTTGCCAGCACGTAGCTGACGTTGGCCGCGGCGTCGAGTGCCCCGGCGCCGGTAGCCGCAGCGAACAGCGGCCAGCCGTTCCGCCAGCCGACCGGGCGGCTCCGAATGAACAGGGCCGCAACAATGTAGATGGCGAGCCCCGAGCAGCGAGCCGCGAGCGCGGGCCACAGCGGGCCGGTCTCACCGCCGTTCCTGATGAAAAGAAAGAACAAGCCAAACGCAGCCCCGCTGGCCAGGCCGAGTCCGACGCCGCGGACCCGATTCGACCAGGCCGCGCGGGGCCGACTCGGCCGCCCGGCTACTGCGCCCGCGACCTCGGATGCCCGCCCGCCGGAGCTCACCAGCACCGTCGCGGCAAGACAGAGCACGACGCCGACGTAGACGGCAACTCCAGGGCGCTCACCTTCCGCGACGGCGACACCGACTGGGAGCACAGTCGAAACCAGCGCCGACACCGGCGAGACCACGCTCATCGGGCCGGCGGCGAGGCCCGCGTAGAAAAGCATCAGCCCGATGCCACCGACAGCACCCGCTGCGAGCCCCCACTCGATGCCGGTAGCCCGCGGCGGGCCGCCGGCCAGCAGTGCAGCCGGCAACTGCACGGCGACACCCGCGAGCCCAGCGGTCAGCAGCACCGCGATCAGCGCTGCCCGGCGGGTGGCGGCGCCGCCGAGGAAATCGGCGCTACCGTAGAGCAGCGCCGCGCCGAGGGCGAGGACGATCAGCAAGCCTGCCTCCGGTCGTTTTAGAGAACTGTATAGTTCACTGTACCGACCGGCGCCCGAGTTACGGCGATAACCGGGCGGACGAGAAGGGCAGCAAGCATGGCCGACACCGCGGAGACGGCAGGCATATCCGGCGCGCTGGCCCGGACCGTCGCCGCCCTGCGCGCCGAGCGCGGGTGGTCGCTGGACAGCCTCGCCGGCCGGTCTGGGGTCAGCAAGGGCGTGCTCGTAGCTATGGAGCAAGGCCGCGCCAATCCGAACCTGGCCACGCTTGCTCGCATCGGCGACGCCTTCGGCGTTCCGGTGACCCGGCTGCTCGAGGGCGGGGACGAAGCTGTCGTCAGGATCGGCAGCCGGCAGGACGCGCGCGTACTGTGGAGCGGATCGGCGGGCGGCACCGGGACGGTCATCGCCGCCACACCGCCGCCGTGGGCGGCGGAGCTCTGGCGCTGGCAACTGGAACCGGGCGAGAGGTTCGGCGGGGACTCGCACGCCCCGGGCCTGCGGGAGCTGACGTTCGTGGAGTCGGGTGAGCTGACGCTCACGGTGGCCGGCCGTGTGTACCAGCTCGGGCCAGGCGAGAGCGCCCGGTTCCCCGGCGACCTGCCGCACGGCTACGCCAACGCAGGCAACGACCGCGCCGTGCTGACCATGGTCTGCGTCATCCCGCCGGCCGTTGGCTGACGGTCACAGCAGCCCGGTCGCGGCGACGGACGCCGCCGGCCGTTCTAGTCGGCGCCGCCCAGTCGTACCCGAATCGTGTCGATGCCGTCCCGCACATGCCCGACGACGCGTTCCAGTTCCTGGCTGCGGTCTTCGAGGCGCTGCTGGCCGGCTTCGAGGCGCTGCTGGCCGGCTTCCAGCCGCGTCAGGCGGGCCGTGTGATCGCTTTGCGTAACACTGACCGCGCGGAGCCGGTCCTGCGCGTCGAGTCGTGCCGTCAGCCTCGCTTGGTCCAGGCCGATCATGGCGCGCAGACCGGACTCCGGTTCGACCGTGTCTTCCGGCCGACCCACGCGCTGCTCGAGGCGGGTGAACTCAGCCCTGCGCACTGGGTCCTGCGGTGCCATCGCAGCCTCCCTCTCGAGCACTGGAAGACTATCGCGGCCGACCGACAGCGGAGCACACTCAGCGGCTGGGGTCGGCCAGCATGAGGTCGAGCCCGAGCCAGCGGGCCAGGTCCTTGATCTCCTGATCCACGGCAGCGGTCATGTCCGCGCTGAACGGCACGTCTTTGTGAACGGCATCGACCCGCAGGACGCCGACGGTGCGGTCGGCGGTCGCGTCGAGCTTCCCGACCAGCCGGTCGCCGTACAGAATCGGCAGCGCGAAGTAGCCCCAGCGCCGTTTGGCGACGGGCTTGTACATCTCCAGCTGGTAGTCGAACTGGAACAGCTCCGCCATTCGCTTGCGGTCGAAGACAAGCCGGTCGAGAGGCGACAGAAGTGCCGCGCGTCCAGAGAACGGCTGACCTAGCAGGGCAGGATGCACCCGCCACTGGCCCTTGACGCCTTCGACGACGGCCGGCTCGCCGGCCTCGGCGACGTCCGAGGGCTCGACGCCGCACTCGGGTCCGTGTGCACGCGCGATGCCGAGTGCCCGCAGCCGTCGATCATCGCGGATTCGCCTCGCCTCGGCCGCGGGAACGCTCGGCTCGTCGGGGTACACGCGCTCTGCCAGGTCCCACAGCCGATCGCGCCCTCGCCAGCCGGCCATCGCAACCTCGCCGCGGCGCACCATGATGTCCAGCAGCGCGGAGACGCTGCGGTTGTTGTTCCAGCCGGTCGACTTCCACGGCACCGCGCAGGTGTCGGGCAGGTCGCGCACTGCCAGCGGGCCGTCAGAGCCGAGCCGGTGCAGGATGTCGAGCCGACCCGTGTCGTTGGCCTGCAGCCACCTCAGGTTGGCCCTCTGCCAGTCGCGCAACGGCCCCGGACCAGGCCAGTCGGCCATGTCGGCGGTGTAGAGCGCCAGATCCTCGCTGGGCCTGATCATTCCGCGCAGCTCGATCAGCGTCCGGTCCCTGAGCGCGACGATCAGCTCGCCTGGCGAGTAGGCAGATCCGAGCCGGCTCCAGGCGATGAGATCGGCATTGCGGGCGACGGCCGCCGTCTGATCGTGCTGCAGCATCGTCAGAGCGCGCACCACGCCATGGAGCCCGTCTGGCCGCTTGCCATCAAGCAACTGGGCCCGCACGGCAATGCGCCGCGCGTCCGCGCGGGAGAGCCGGTGCAGGGGCATGACGCCAGGCTAGAACGCCTCGCGGCCCGACTGCGTCGCGTAAAAGCCCGGCGTTACCTGTCGAGCTCGCGTACAGGGCGCGGGCGCGTCGAGGTGGCCGTCATCGACCATGTCGCTCGCAGGAAGGGGGCCGCCGGCCGGCTCATCCGCCCGACCGGGGCGCGAGTCGGCGGGTGCCAGGCGATGCCTGGCCAGCCTCGCCGAGGCGGAGCAGACGCTGCGCCCGTTCCTGCTCGAAGTCCAGCGCGCGGGCTGGCGGCGGCTGGATGCGACCGATGCGCCGGCCCAGCTCGGCTACATCGGCGCGGACGCGCGGGTCGGCCAGTACGCGGATGCCGAAGGCCAGCGCCGCAGGGCTAATGTCGTATCGCCGCTCCAGCGACAGGCTCAGCGCCACTGCGGCGACGTCCGCGTCAGTGAACTGGCGATGTAGGCCTGCCGTCACCGGACCGCCCGTCCCACGGGAACGAGGCGAGCGGGGCCGCCGAGCTGCGTGCCGGAGCGGCGGCAGCAGGCCGAGGGACTCTCGGTATCGAAGCATCCGGGGGGTCAGATCGAGCCGCCGGGCCGCCTCCGTGATGCGCACGGCACTAATTTAACATTCTTCTGTTAGAAACAGGGTCGTTAGCGTGCGGGCGGTGGCCCGACTGCCGTAGCGTCGGCGTGTGGCACCGCTGCCGCGCCCGTTAGCAGAGTGAAACTCAAGGAGCTTTGCATGCCCGACACTGTCCCGTTCAAAGTCGCCGACTTGTCGCTCGCCGACTTCGGCCGCCGGGAGATCCGGCTCGCCGAGCACGAGATGCCAGGTCTGATGGCGGTGCGGGCGGAGTACGCAACCGCCCAGCCACTGGCGGGGGCCCGGATCACTGGCTCGCTGCACATGACCGTGCAGACTGCCGTGCTGATCGAGACGCTCGTCGCCCTCGGCGCCGAAGTCCGCTGGGCCTCGTGCAACATTTTTTCTACTCAGGATCACGCGGCCGCCGCGGTCGTCGTCGGCCCGGACGGCACGGTCGACGACCCCAAGGGCACTCCGGTCTTCGCATGGAAGGGCGAGACGCTGGAGGAGTACTGGTGGTGCACCCAGCAAGCGCTGACGTGGGATGGCGAAACCGGCCCGAACATGCTGCTTGACGACGGCGGTGACGCGACGCTGCTCGTACACAAGGGCGCCGAGTTCGAGGCGGCGGGCGCCGTGCCGGCCGTCAGGGACGACGACCCGGAGGAGTGGCGGGTCATCCTCGACGCGCTGACCGCATCGCTCGCGCAGGCGCCCGGCAAGTGGACGGCGATGGCGAAGGGCATCAAGGGCGTCACTGAGGAGACGACGACCGGCGTGCACCGGTTGTACGACATGGCCAGGAACGGCACCCTGAAGTTCCCCGCGATCAACGTGAACGACTCCGTTACCAAGTCCAAGTTCGACAACAAGTACGGCTGCCGGCACTCACTGGTGGACGGCATCAACCGAGGCACTGACGTGCTGATTGGTGGCAAGGTTGCGGTCGTCTGCGGCTACGGCGACGTCGGAAAGGGCTGCACCGAATCGCTGCGTGGTCAGGGCGCGCGGGTTGTCGTCACCGAGATCGACCCGATCTGCGCGCTTCAGGCCGCCATGGACGGTTTCCAGGTCGCGACTCTCGAGGATGTCGTGGAGACGGCCGACATCTTCGTCACCGCAACCGGCAACTACAACATCATCACGGCCGAGCACATGAGCCGGATGAAGCATCAGGCGATCGTCGGCAACATCGGCCACTTCGACAACGAGATCGACATGGCCGGGCTGGCCCGGCTGCCGGGAATCAAGCGAACCAACATCAAGCCCCAGGTCGATGAGTGGACGTTCCCGGACGGGCACGCGGTGATCGTGCTGTCGGAAGGCCGCCTGCTGAACCTCGGCAACGCCACCGGCCACCCGAGCTTCGTCATGTCGAACAGCTTTACCAACCAGGTCATCGCGCAGGTCGAGCTCTTCACCAAGCCCTACGACTACTCGCTTGACGTGCACGTGCTGCCCAAGCACCTGGACGAGAAAGTCGCACGTCTGCACCTCGACGCGCTTGGTGTGAATCTCACCGTGCTGACCAAGGAGCAGGCAACCTACATCGGCGTGCCGGTCGATGGCCCGTACAAGCCGGATCACTACCGCTATTAGCAGGCCCGAGCCTGCGCGGGCAGCCGCGCAGACGTCGGACCTCGTCGATCCTGGGCTGGCCCTGGCGGGCCGGCCCGGGATTGCCTGGGCTGAGCGGGCGATGCCGGTGCTCGGGATGCTGCGGGCGGACTTCGAAGCTCAGCGGCCATTCGAAGGGCTGACAATAGCCTGCTGCCTGCACGTCACAGCCGAGACAGCCGTTCTGATTCGCACGCTGACAGCGGGCGGTGCTGCGGTGCATCTGGCCGCGTCCAATCCGCTGTCGACGCAGGATGACATCGCGGCCGCGCTGGCGGCCGAGCCAGGCGTCACCGTACAGGCGCGTTCCGGAGTCGACCGCGCGGCCTACTACGAGCACCTTCACCGGGTGCTGGACAGTGCGCCAGACCTGGTCATGGACGACGGCTGCGACCTGGTCAACACGCTGCACGAGGATCGCGCTGAACTGCTCGACCGGGTCCGTGGCGGCTGCGAGGCCACGTCGAGCGGCGCGGCGAGACTACGGCGGATGGCCGCCGCGGGGTCGTTGCGTGTCCCGATTGTCGCCGCCGAGCGGTCGGCGATTAGCCGGATGATCGACCACAAGTACGGCACCGGGCAATCGGTGCTCGACGGGATCCTGCGCGCCACCAACACTCTGGTGGCGGGCAAGACCGTCGTGGTGGCCGGATTCGGAGCATGCGGGTCTGGCATCGCCGAACGAGCCAGAGGGCTTGGCGCCCAGGTCATCATCACCGAAGTCGACCCGGTGCGGGCACTCGGCGCGCTGCTTCAGGGATTCCGGGTGCTGCCAATGACAGCGGCCGCGCCGCTAGCCGAGCTCGTCATCACGGCGACCGGTTCTCGGGACGTGATCGGCGCGGCGGAGCTGGAGCTGCTTCCCGACGGCGTGATGCTGGCCAACGCGGGGCACTTTGATGTCGAGATCGACGTCGAGGGTCTGGCTGACCTTGCCCTCGAGGTCAACCCCGGCGTCCGGCCGTACGCAGACGAGTACGTGCTGGCCGACGGCAGGCGGCTGATCCTGCTGGCCGAGGGCCGGGTCGTCAACCTGGTAGCCGGCGAGGGCAACCCGGCTGCGGTGATGGACACCTCGTTCGCCGTGCAGGTGCTCGCGCTGGCCTGGCTCGCCGGCGCTGGTCATGACCTCACGGCTGCTGCTGGCGAAATCACCACGGCCGGCCGCGTACTTGACGTGCCGGGCGAGATCGACGCACGAGTCGCCACTCTCACGCTGACGTCGCTCGGCACCAGAATCGACTCGCTGACTGAGGAACAGCGCCGCTACCTGGAGTCGTGGCAGCTGGGTTCGTGAGTCACGCAGGCGGAACGAAGCCCGCCCCGCCCGGCTGCAGCCCCGGTGCGGGCGGAGCAGCCGCTGGCTGAGATGGCGGCGTAACGTCCGGCCCGACAGCGGATACCGGTGTCGTCGGAGGCGGCGGGCTGGCCGGCCCTGGCTGCGATGCTGCGAGGCGGGCTAGCTCGAGTTGTCGACGGACGGCGAGCACCGCGGACAGGAACGCGGCCGGGGGAGTCCCGGCCGGTGGTGGCGGGCTGACCTGCGCGGCCACCGCGTTGGCCAGCTGCACGCCGAGTGCATCCCTGGCCTGCGGGCTCAGTTCGCCGAACCGCCGCAGGTAACTGCCGGCTGCCTCGGCGGTCTGCTCAGAAAGCCCTGTCACGTGCAGGGACTGGGCCCAGGCTGCGAGCGGCTCGGGCACCACTGCGAAGGCAGCGGGCAGCGCCTGCCGGGCTGGCATCCGCTCCTGCAAGACGTATGTCCCGGCGAAGAAGTCACCGACTCGCTTGCCGCGACTGCTGGCGATCGAGGAGACCAGGGCCACCGGGGGGAGAATCCAGAGCTCGATCACCCCGGTGAGGGCGCGCACGAAGGCCTGCCGGAACCGCACCGGACTGCCGTCATCGCCTACTACCCGCAGACCCAGTACGAGCTTGCCAACGGTCTTCCCCCGGCTCAGCGTCTCCACGGCGGTGGGGTAGCCGACGATCACGAGCATGGTGAGCGTCAGCACCGCAGCGAGATAGAAGTCGGCATTTGCCGGCCGGGCCGCGGCGATGCCGATGAACGCGATTGTCAGCGCCACGATCTGCACGGCCATGTCGATGAGTCGCGCCGCCATCCGGGACAGGAAGCCCGCAGCCGGCAAGTCGAGCGCGACCGCCTCGCCGGTAACTACCTCGGCCATGACGGCTCCTTGCTAGCACGCGGGCACGCGCCAAGACTACCGGCGGGCGTTACTCTCCAGTCGTGGATCTCGACGCCTTCACCGCGGCACACCAGCGGGACTGGGACCGGCTGGCGACGCTGGTACGCAGGCGCCGCGTCCTCACCGAGGACGAAGTCGATGAGCTGGTGTCGATATACCAGCGGACGGCCACGCACCTATCGGTGCTGCGGAGCGGCGGGCACGACCCGGCGCTGACGGCGCGGCTGTCCAGCTTGCTCGGGCGTGCTCGGGCAGCGGTGACCGGGGCGCACACACCGGCGTGGCGGGCGGTGGGAGAGTTCGCTGCCGTGTCTTTCCCGGCTACGGCGTACCGGGCGCGCTGGTGGTGGCTGGGCACTGCGCTCGGATCGCTGCTAGTGGCGCTCGTGGCTGGCTGGTGGATCGCAGGCTCGCCCTCGGTGCAAGCCAGCCTGTTGTCTCACTCACAGGTCGCGAGCCTGGTGAATCATCAGTTCCGGTCGTACTACTCGCAGGACACGGCGTCCGCGTTCGCGCTCAGGGTGTGGACCAACAACGTCTGGGCGGCGGCGGAGGCTTTGGTCCTCGGGGCATTCCTCGGCATCGGCACCATCTACGTGCTGCTGGCGAACATGCTGAACGTCGCGGTCGACGGCGGTCTGATGATCGGTCATGGCCGGGCCGCGGAGTTCTTCACGCTGATACTTCCGCACGGCATGCTCGAGCTGTCGGCCGTGTTCCTTGCGGCCGCTGCCGGGCTCCGGCTGGGCTGGACCTTGATTGACCCAGGGCCGCGCCCCCGCGTACAGGCGCTGGCCGAAGAAGGCCGTGCCACCATAACGATCGCGCTCGGGCTCGTCGGGGCCCTCGCCGTCTCGGGCGCCATCGAGGCGTTCGTGACGCCCTCCGGGTTGCCATCGTGGGCACGGATCGGCATTGGGGCTGTAGCCGAGGCCGGGTTCCTGTGCTACGTGATCCTGGCGGGCCGCCGGGCGGAGCGGCGTGGCCTGACCGCAGACATGGCCGACGCGCCCGAGCACGCACCAGTCAGCGGCGACGCCGGAGGTCGTCAGAGGGCCGGAGTACCGGTGATGTCGGGACCTGGCACGGTGCCATTACAGTCGGCCGGCGGCCTTGAGCATCAGGTACGCGTCGGCCAGGGCCGGGGCTAGCTGGTCTGGCGCCGCATCGACGACGGTCGCTCCGTGCATCCTGAGCAGGCCGGCCACACGCGCCCGGTCGGCAACGGCTCGTTCTGCGGCCGCGGCGGCGTAGACGGCGGCCGGATCGTCGCGGGCAGCCGCGAGCTCGGTCACCCGCGGGTCCGCCGTCGCGGCAACGAGCAGCTGGTATCGGCTGGCGAGCAGCCCGATCCGTGGCAACAGGCCCAGTTCCAGCGCGGTCGAATTGAGATCGGTGAGCAGCACAACCAGGCAGCGCTGGCGCGCGATGGTGAGCAGCGTGCTGGCGACCAGGTCATGGTCCGACTCGGCGAGTTCGGGATCGAGGAGCGCCATCGCATCGGTCATGAGCGGCAGCGCCTCCGTCCGGCTGGCACCGACGATCCTGACCCTGACCCGGCGGTCGATGGCCAGCAGGTCGACCCGATCACCCGCGCGCAGCGCGAGCGCCGCGAGGAGCAAGGCGGCGTCCATCGCGGTGTCGAGCCGGGGCAGCCCGGCGACACGGCCAGCCGATGTTCGACCGGTGTCCAGCACGATGACGATGCGCCGGTCGCGCTCGGGCCGCCACGTGCGCACCACGATGTCCGAGCGGCGCGCCGACGAGCGCCAGTCGATCGACCGCACGTCATCTCCGATCACGTACCCGCGCAGCGAGTCGAACTCACTGCCCTGGCCGCGGATCAGGCTGCGGTGCTGACCGTCAAGCTGACGAAGCATCGCGAGCTTCTCCGGCAGGTGACGGCGACTCAGGAACGGCGGCAGCACGCGTATCGTCCACGGCACCGCCCGGCTGCCCTGCCGGGCCGCGAGGCCTAGCGGTCCGAGGGAGCGAACGGTCACCCGGCCAGCGCTCTTGTCGCCACGCCTGGTGGGTGCCATGGTCGTCGTCACGTCCGCGTGGCCGCCGCCGGTGACGCGCAGGGCTGTGCGCTCACTCGCTCCGGCACTGGGCTGCCAGGAATCGCGCAGCACGCCCCGCAGCTGGCGACCGCCAGGATTGACGATGGCCAGCGTCGTCACCCCTTGCTGGCCGAGCACGATGCGTGTGTCACCCGACCGGGAAATCTGCAGTTCGCGTACGCTCGCGGCCAGTGCCGCGTCGGCAACGACGACGGCAACGATGCAGCCGTCGATGACCAGCAACGCCGTCGTCGTGCGGAAAGCCAGCGCGGCCAGTGTGCCGAGTAGCGCGACGAGCGCGGCGCGGCCGGTGATGGCCATGATGCCGCTACCGCGGGACCGGCACGGACGACAGGACGCTGTCCAGAACGCCCTCGGCGGTGGTCCCGGCGAGCTCGGCTTCGGGTCGAAGCTGCACGCGGTGCCGGAGCGTGGGTCTGGCCAGTGTCTTGACGTCGTCAGGGGTGACGTAGTCACGGCCCGCGAGCCACGCCCACGCTCTGCTGCTCGCCAGCAGCGCTGTGCCGCCGCGGGGTGACACGCCGAGCCGCACCGCAGCGGACTCGCGCGTGCCCCGGCAGATGTCGACGATGTACCCGATCACCTCGTTCGACACGTGTACCTGGCCTACAGCGGCGCGAGCTGCGGCAAGGTCGCTGGACGAGGCCACCGGCCGGATTCCAGCCGCCGCCAGATCGCGCGGGTCGAAGCCCGCGGCGTGCCGGGCAAGCACCCCCAATTCGGCATCGCGATCGGGTACGTTCACGGTGAGCTTCAGCAGGAACCGGTCGAGCTGGGCCTCCGGTAGCGGGTAGGTGCCCTCGTACTCAATCGGATTCTGCGTCGCTGCCACGAGGAAGGGGATCGGTAGCGGCCGCGGGACGCCGTCGACGGAGACCTGGCGTTCCTCCATCGCCTCGAGCAACGCCGCCTGCGTCTTGGGCGGGGTCCGGTTGATCTCGTCCGCCAGTAGCAGGTTGGTGAAGACGGGGCCCTCGCGGTACTCGAACTGCGCCGTGCGGGCATCGTAAACGAGCGATCCCGTCACGTCGCCCGGCATCAGATCGGGTGTGAACTGGACGCGCTTGGCGTCGATGGCGAGTGCCGCGGCGAGGGCTCGGACGAGCAGGGTCTTAGCGACGCCGGGAACGCCTTCAAGCAACACATGCCCCTGGCAGAGCAGTGCGACGATCAGGCCGCTGACGACGTGGTCCTGGCCGACGACAGCTTTGCCTACCTCGTCGCGAACGGCAGTCAGCGATGCCCGCTCAGCCGACGGCGTAACCGGCGGCGCATCACCGGTGTCTGCAGTGGTCAACTCATCCCTACCTCTCGGGCTAGGTCGTCAAGGTCGCGAGCTAGCGCAAGCAACGCAGCGTCCGTGCGAGGCACCGGCCCGTACAGCAGGTCTCGGATCCGCTCCTGACTGGCTGTTGACCGTCGATCCACGGCCTCGACCATGGCGTCGCTGTCGGCCCCGGCCGGCAGCCCGACAATGACAGAAAGCCGCGCGAGCAGCGCAGCGCGCAGGGCAGTCGCGGCCTTGCCCCTGGCATGCCTTGCCTGATACAAGCGTCCGTGGCCGATGACGGTCTCGGTGGCCCGCACGATGACCGGCAGCGGCTCCGCGACGACGGGGCCGAGCCGCCGGCTGCGCCAGATGGCGGTCAGGAGCAGCGCGAACACAAGCTGTGCCGCGACCAGATAGGCAGCGAGCGGCACCAGACTGAAGAACGACTTCGCGCCGGCCGAGCTCGGGGGAGCCGTGGCGGCCGGCGGTACCAGCCACACGATCCGGTGGGTAGCAAGCAGGTTGATGGCGAGGGCCGCGTTGCCCTGCCTGGCCAGGTTCGCGTTCGTCAGCAGCGCGCCGGCGCTGAGGACAGTGACAAGCCGGCCGCGAACCCTGGACTGGACCAGGGTGGGACCGGAGGTCGATCTGTAGCACTGCTGGACCGGCTGCGCGCGGCTCTGGACGCGCATGGCCTCGCCGCCCGAGTCCACGCTGCCCGCCAGCGCCGCAGCCCGAAGCGAGCAGTCAGGAGGAGTGACGACCACGGGCCTCGCAGGCTCGATGAGCCTGACCATCGGGTCGAGCGCCGCGATGGCCGACTTCGTAGGACCGACCAGGAGGACACTGGCCCGGACTCGCGCTAGCGCCGCGAGTTCCGTCGACGACAAGGACGCCGGGCTCGTGATGACAAGGGTGGTGCCGGCCGTCGCGGCCGTGACTGCCGTCGGCACCGCTGTCTCCAGTCGCACTTTCCGGCCCAGCTCGGCCAGCACGTCCGCGAGTGCGTGGGTGCCGCCTGGCGCGACGGAGGCCGGGCTCAGGTACTGAGGCGGACTCGGCACGGTGAGCAACGCGACGATGCTGACGCCGACACCGACAACCACGGCGATGGCCAGCCAGCCTCGCCAGAATCGCCACCGTCGGCCCCCTGAGGACCGCGCCAATCCCGGTAGCTCGCCGGCGAGACGTGGCTGCGCGAAAGCGTCGGTAGTCACAGCGACTGTCCGGCCGGGACAAGATCGGTCTCAGTGCGGGGCGCGGCTGACCGAATGTGACTGTCCAGGATCTGCACGCGTGCGTAGGCGGACTCGCTGCCCTGACGGCCGCCGTAGCGCACATCATCGAACAGCCGAGCCATCGCCGCCAGCGCGGCAGACTCGGCTGGGAAAGCGAGCGCTGCCAGAGCGGCCAGTTCGTCGGCCGTGCGTGCGGGCCTAGCCGACAGAATCTGGCGTTCCTCGAGGCCGACGGCAACTGCCCGGACCATCTCCACGATGGCCGCCTGGTAGTTCCCCCTGACTGCGAACTGCTCGGCTGCGCGCCGGTAGTCCGCGGCCGAGCGCGACCGGTCGCCCATGACGGGCTCCCCGCGCACCCGTCTGGCAGCGCTCGCCGGCCCCAGCCAGTAGACGGCAACGGCCAGCGCGCCAACGCCAACGATCGCCAGGAACGCCACGGCAAGCCAGTTGGGCGTACCGCCGGTCGTAGGGCTGGCCAGCTTGTCGAGCCAGGAAACGATGTCGTGCCACCAGCGCGAGAGCAGGGAGGGCTGGTAGATCGACCGGGCAAGTTCGTGTCGTGCCAGGTCCCTCGCCCGGTCGCGGCCAATCCCCGGACCGCTGCTGCCCGTCATAGGTGCGAGATCACTGCGGCCATCACGCCCTGGGCGAAGCTGGTGGCGCGGGGGCGGGCTGCCAGAGCGCGGCGAACTCGTCGCCGGTCAGCGTCCGGTTCTGGGCGGCGTCTCGCAGCATGAGGTCCAGGCCCTCGCGCCGCATTCGCATGTCCGCGTACAGCAGCACATTGACGCCAGCGGCCATGGGCGTGGTGATCGACCATGCGACCACGATCCCGACGGCGGTCACGATAAGCGCGGGCACGGCCGTGGGGGCCGACCCGGCCACCGCCGACTGGATCAGATTGAAGGGGATCAGCAGGACATCGGTAGCGATCCCCACCACCACGCTCGTCAGCAACAGGATGCCGAACAGGCGCCAGAAGCTGCCGCGACTCAGCTGCCAGGACCGGCGGATCGACGCGACGGGCGACACGCGTTCGAGCACGAGGGCCGGCAGCGCCAGGCGCAGCCTGACGTACAGCAGGACTTCGTAGACAACAGTGGCGAGGCCGCCCAGCACGCCCACGAGTACTGCGAGCGGGGTGACGTGCGCCACGGCCAGCGCGAAAACGACGAGCGCGATGACCCCCGGCGGGACGACACCGAGGACGAGCAAGAGGGCAGACGTAGCAACGACGGCACCGGGACGGCCTGCCCGCCAGGCCTCCGGCAGGGTCGTCTTGTGGCCGAGCATTCCGCGGCCGATGACCATGCTCAGCAGTCCGGTCAGCACGGCGTCCGCGACGAGCGCGAGCAACTCCGTGGCCAGCGCGGCGGCCGGTGCGACGCTGACACCTCCGCCGATCAGGTGCGTGATCTGCTGTTGGGTCGCAGTCTGACCTGCCACGGTCTGCGGCGTGCCGTAGAACCGGTGCAGCACAGCCAGCACAACCGCATAGATCGTCATGACGATGGCGGCTAGGCCGAAGGTGGCTGCCGGGTTCCGGCGGGCCAGGTTGACCGCACCGTTGAAGATGTCTCCGAGTGACAGTGGCCGCAGCGGCACCCCGCCGGGCGCCGGAGCGACCTGCCAGCCGCCATAGCCAGGCTGGCCGTAGGGCTGGTAGCCGGCAGGGCCGTAGGCGCCGCCGGCGGGCGGGGTGGCTGGGCCGGGCTGACCGTAACCGGGCTGTCCGTAGCTGGGCTGGCCGTAGGGCTGGTAGCCGGGCGGACTGTAGGCGCCGCCGCCGGGCGGGGTGGCTGGGCCGGGCTGACCGTAGCCGGGCGGACCGTAACCAGGCTGGCCGTAGGGCTGGGGCCCCGGCTGGCCAAATGGGTTGCCGGGCGGCGGGTTCTGCGGGGCGCCGTAGCCGGGCTGGCCGTAGGGCTGTGCGCTGGGCTGGCCGGAGCTGCCGTAGGTAGGGCCGCCGGGCGGCGGGTTCTGCGGCGCGCCGTAGCCGGGCTGGCCGGAGCCGGGCTGTTGGCCGGGCTGGCCGTAGATCCGAGCCGGCGGCGCAGGGTTCTCCTCGCCTGGGGGTGTCGAGTTCTCCCCGCCGGGCGGCATGTCGTCGTTCACGGCTCTCCTTCGCCGCCGAATGTAAAGCCGCGCCAATGCTTGCATCCCGGGCCAGTCGGCCGCCAGCAAAAGCGGCAGGGCCCAAATCATCTCCTGCCAGGACGAACCACCTAGCACCGCGCCTGGGACCACGGCCGGGTGGCAGCGCCGCCGCCGGTGCTGGAGACTCGGGAGGTGAGGACGAACAGGGCCGGCGCCTGCCTGGCGCTGGCGCAGGCGGGATCATGACGCCCCAGATGACGGCCCTGCGGTGGCTGGACCCGCCGGACGGACCCGCCATCGTGCTGCTGGATCAGACCCGGCTCCCGGTTGAGGAGTCGTATCTGACCTGCACTGACATCCCCCAGCTCGTTGACGCCATCGGTCGCCTCGTAGTCCGTGGCGCGCCGATGCTCGGCGTCGCTGGCGCCTTCGGGGTTGGCCTGGCTGCCGCCCGCGGCGATGATGTCGAGGCGGCGGCGACCGCGATCGCGGCGGCCAGGCCGACGGCCGTCAATCTCAGCTGGGGGGTTCGGCGGGCGCTGGCGGCCTGGCGCGCGGCCGCGGGCGGAACCGGCCTCGTTCCCGCCCGGAATGAAGGTGCGAAGGCTGCCCTGGCGGAAGCGCGGGCGATCGCGGAGCAGGATGCAGCGGCTAGTGCCGCGATGGCCCTGCACGGTCTCGAGCTCGTGCCGCCTGGTGCCCGGATTCTCACCCACTGCAACACCGGCGGGCTGGTGTCCGCGGGGGCTGGCACCGCGTTCGCGGTCATCCTGGCGGCGTATCAGGCCGGTCGGCTCGAGCGGCTCTGGGTGGACGAGACCAGGCCACTGCTGCAGGGCGCCCGGCTGACGGCTTGGGAGGCTCGCCGGGCCGGGATTCCGCACTCAGTGCTCGCGGACGGCGCGGCCGGGTCGCTGCTCGCGGCTGGAGAGGTGGACCTCGTGCTCACCGGCGCGGACCGGATCGCCGCCGACGGCAGCGTGGCGAACAAGGTCGGCACTTACGGTCTGGCCGTGCTCGCCCGGCACCACAACGTGCCGTTCGTCGTGGTGGCGCCGGTGTCCACGGTGGACTTCGCTACGCCGGATGGACGGTCGATCACGGTCGAGTATCGCCCCGCCTCGGAGGTTGCTAACCTGGCCGGCCATCCGGTGGCACCGGCCGGCACGGAGGCCTACAACCCGGCCTTTGACGTCACGCCGGCCGAGCTGATCACGGCCCTTGTGACCGAAGAAGGTCTGATACACCCGGTCACTCCGGGTAATCTGCGAGTCCTGGATGCTGCAACCTGCCGCTGACGCGGGTCCCCAAACCGCTGTCTACGTGGAACTATGAGGTCATGAAAGGTCGCGTGCTGGTCGTCGACGACGACATCGCCCTCGCGGAGATGCTCGGCATCGTGCTGCGTGGGGAAGGTTTTGAGCCCAGCTTCGTCTATGACGGCGACAAGGCCATGGAGGTGTTCCGAGACTTCCGGCCGGACCTCGTCCTCCTCGACCTCATGCTGCCCGGCATGGACGGCATCGACGTGTGCCGTCAGATCCGCGCTGAGTCAGGGGTGCCGATCGTCATGCTCACCGCCAAGAGCGACACAGTCGACGTGGTGCTCGGGCTCGAGTCAGGTGCCGACGATTACATCGTCAAGCCGTTCCAGTCCAAGGTGCTCATCGCGAGGGTCCGGGCCCGGCTGCGCCGGACCGACGATCCCGCGCCGGAGACGCTGACGATCGGCGACGTGACAATCGACGTCGCCGGGCACTCGGTGGAGCGGGCCGGCGAGCCGCTCAACTTGACCCCGCTGGAGTTCGACCTGCTGGTTGCTCTGGCGCGCAAGCCGCGCCAGGTGTTCACCAGGGAGGTCCTGCTCGAGCAGGTGTGGGGGTACCGGCACGCCGCCGACACTCGGCTCGTCAACGTCCACGTGCAGCGGCTTCGGGCCAAGATCGAGAAGGATCCGGAGCGGCCGGAGATCGTCGTGACGGTCCGTGGCGTCGGCTATAAGGCGGGTCCGGGCTGATCGCGACGGGCGCCGGCCCGGCTGCCAGTTGGTCACGGGCGCGGGCCGCTCACGCAGCGGAGAAGGGTCAATGCGCTCAGCAGCCAGTGTGGTAGCCAGCCTCAGTGGCGGGCTGCGCAGGCTGCTATCGGCGCTGCATCGCGGCTCAGCCGCCGCTCCCCACGCGCCAGGTACCACCGGCGCCCGCGCTGTCCCGCCAACAGGAGCGCAGCGCCTTGCGCTGCGACTGCCACGATCCGGCTGGCGCCGCCGACTATGGCGGCTGAGCGATCGCTGGCGCCGATCGCTGCAGCTTCGGGTGATCACTGCCACCCTCGTGCTGTCCGCCGTCGTCGTCACCGTTCTCGGGTACGTGCTGATGCAGAAGTTCGTCACCGAGATCTACGACGACAAGAGCCAGTCGTCGATCAACATCGTCAATACCGGGCTATCGAGCGCCACCAGCGTCCCCGCGTTCAAGAACCTCCCGAGCGGCGGTACCCGAGCGGCGATGTCCGCTCTTGCGACACAGCTTGAGTCGACGGGCGCCACCCCGTACGCAATCGAGATCACCCTTCCGACGAACAATCAGGGCCCGCCGGTGTACAGCGGCGGAGCCGCCGAGGGTTTCTGGTCGCAGCCGGCCCTGCCGCAGGTGCTCGTCAGTAAGGTGCAGGCAGAGAACCCGGCGCACCACTCGCCTCAGCAGTACTGGACGAGTATGGCGGTGGTCGAGTCCGGCAGCCGTCCCGTGCCCGGCCTGCTGATCGGGGCTTCGTTCGGCTACGACTACCGCTACCAGCTGTACTACTTCTTCCCGCTGGTGGCCGAGCAGCAGAGCATCGCTAGCATGCAGCGGACCATCCTCCTGGTGGGTGTCGCCGTCGTCCTCCTGCTGGTCGCGATCGTGTGGCTGGTGACCCGGTGGGTGGTGGTCCCGGTCCGGCTCGCCGCCCGCGGCGCGCGGCGGCTGGCGGCCGGCGCGCTCAGCGAGCGGATGGAGGTTCGGGGCGCCGACGAGCTGGCCGCGCTGGCAACCTCCTTCAATGAGATGGCTGCCAGCCTGCAGGAGAAGCTGGCCGAGCTCGAGGACTTGTCGCAGGTGCAGCGCCAGTTTGTCTCCGACGTCTCGCATGAACTGCGCACCCCGCTGACCACCATCAGGATCGCCTCCGACGTCTTGTTCGCCGCGAAGGATGACCTGGACGCTGCGGCGGGGCGGGCGGCCGAGCTGATGCAGAGCCAGCTGGAGCGGTTCGAGTCACTGCTCACAGACCTGCTGGAAATCAGCCGTTACGACGCCAACGCGGCGACGCTCGACGCTGAACCCGTTGACGTGGCGGCGATCGTGCGCCAGTCCGCGGATCTCGCCCAGCAGCTCGCCGAGCGCCGGGGCACCCAGATCGAGTTCCGACTGCCCGCCGATCCGTGCGTAGCCGAGGTGGACCGGCGGCGCCTGGAACGCATCCTTCGCAACCTGCTGCTGAACGCGGTGGAGCACGGCGAGGACAAGGACGTCGTGGTGACGGCCGCGACCGACTCAGCCGCCGTCGCAGTCTCCGTGCGCGACTTCGGCGTCGGGCTGGCGCCCGGCGAGGAGCAGCTGGTCTTCGACCGGTTCTGGCGCGCGGACCCGGCCAGGGCGCGGACGTCGGGCGGCACCGGCCTCGGGCTGGCGATTGCGCTCGAGGACGCGCGGCTGCACGGCGGCTGGCTCGAGGCGTGGGGCGAGCCGGGCAAGGGCTCGGTGTTCCGCCTCACTCTGCCGCGGATCGTCGGCGGAGAATTGGCTGGCTCGCCGCTGCTGCTGAATCCGTACTCAGCCGGCCTCGACGCCGCCGACTTGCCGGACCTGGCGGACCTGGCCGACGTGCCGCCGCCGGTCCCGACGACGTCAGACGGGCGTGGCCATCAGCAGGCGGGTGCCGGTACCGCCACGCCCGCCGGGCCGACGCCCGACAGCGAGGTAGCGGCTCATGGTTAGGCTGCGCAGGCGCCCGGCTGGCCTGCCGGTCACGCTGGCGCTGGTCGTCACGGCGGTCACCGTTGCGCTCGCCGGGTGCGCGACCGCGCCGTCTGGCGGCCCGCCGCGCTCCGCACCGGGCGCGGGCAACCAGGTGCAGGCGTACGTCCAGCAGTTGCCTTTTCCTGGTCCGACCAGCAAGTGGTCCGCCAAGGAAGTCGTCGTCGGCTTCCTGCACGCCAGCGCCAGCTATGCGTTCGACCGGGCCGCCGCCCAGCAGTTTCTGGCGCCCTCGCTGCGCAAGACGTGGCACCCAGGCCGGGCGCCGGTGGCGGTCCTGAGCGGTGCACCTACTGGCATCACCGAGCTGCCATACCGGCAGATCCTCGGCCCGCACGCGCCCGCTGAGGAGACCGTCGATTTCACCGGGCAGCAGGTGGCGACGCTGAGCCAGACTGGCCAGTATCAGTACGCGCCAGGCCAGAAGGTCCTTTACACCTTCACGCTCGCCAGGACCAATGACGTGTGGCTCATCGAGCACTGGTCGCCGGCTCAGCAGTCCCTGCTGCTGACGCAGTCGGACTTCGACGACGTGTACCTGCCGCGGAACCTGTTCTTCTATGCCCCGCCTGCTGGCGGGCAGCCACCGACTGTGCTGGTACCCGACCCGGTGTATGCGCCGGAGCAAAGCTCCAACAGCGCGCTCAACAAGCTCGCGACCGGACTGGTCAACGGGCTGATCAATGGTCGCGGCGACTGGCTGTCTGGCGCCACGGTGTCGGCATTCCCTCGCGGCACCCGATTGCTCAAGCAGGTCACGATCACCGACAAGATCGCCAAGGTCGACCTCGGCGGCGCCGCCGCGCGCACCCAAGGCGTGACCAGGTCGCAGATGGCAACTCAGCTGCTAGCGACGCTCGGCGATGGCGAATACTCGCCGCCGCTCGCCACCCAGGTCGCGCTGTATATCAACAACACGCTGCAGTCCACCCTTCCGTACTCCAGCCCGGTCTGGAATGTGGCCAGCGCGCCCGTGCTGATCGTTACCGGGGTCGGCAGCGTGAGTCAGCTGCCGGCCGTGCCGAAGCCAGGCGCCAAGCCGCAGCCGAAGCTCAGCACGGCGCAGATCGGCCAGGCCGACGTGACCGCGATCGCCTCGTCGCCCGATCAGGATCATCCGCAGATCGCGGCTGCCGTGCAGGACGGCAGCGGCTGCGCGGTGATGGTGCGTTCCGGCGGCCAGGGCAACTATCAGAGCTATCCGCTGGCCGGCTCGGCGAGCCCATGCACGTCGCTTAGCTATGACGACAACGGAAACCTCTGGGCGGTGGCCGGCAACGGGGTGTGGTTCATCGGGCCGAACCGGGCGCCGGTGGCGGTCGACCTGTCCGCCATGACCGGCATCCTCCAGCCCGGCGACCAGATCCTGGCGCTGCGGATGGCTCCGGACGCCGTCCGCGCCGCCCTCCTCGTGCACACGCCAGCCGGGAACAAGCTGCTGCTCGCCGTGGCGCAGCTGCGTGCCGAGGCTGCAGCACTCGGCCAGCCGGTCAGCATCGGGGTGGGCCTGCCAGATTCTCCGCTGGCGATCAGCTGGTACGACGAATTCCACCTCGCGGTCCTCGCTCGCGGCAGCATCTTCGAAGTGCCGTTGAGCGGCGGCGCCGGGCAGCAGCCAGGCGGCGCGCCGTCCCTGCTCAGCACCGCTCCGGCCGGCGCGTACGCGCTCACCACTGACGGCAGCGAACTGGTCGTGGGAACCAGCGGGGGCCAGGGGGATCAGGTGTGGGCGACCTCGGTGTCCACCCTGAGCTGGTCCCAGGTAGCCGACGGTACAGATCCGATATATCCGGGTTAGCCAGGCACCGCGCACCTGCGGGCGCGGCCGGACCGGCGGAGCCGGACCGGGATCCGAGCCAGGGCGTTCCGGTCCCATACCGGCTGGTCACACCCGTCAGATGAGCGCTGACGGTATCCCCTCCTGACATTCGGCAACTGTGCGGCTAACGTCGTGTCATGGCACCCGTCCGGGTCCGTGGTTGCGCCAGGGCAACCTGGCTAGCCGATGCCAGCCGCAGGCGAAGCGGCCCACGTAAGGCGACTTGTTGTCGACCGATCACGGTGCGGCTTAGAAGTAAGTCCTGCCCCGCCGGGGGACCGGATGTCCACCGGGCCGGGAGAAGGGTACTAGTGGCGCAAGGCCGCGAGCCCCTCAGCAGGCGGATGTGGGGTAGAAGACCAGGTCGGCCGGGCGGGTGCCATCAAGACCGGACGAGAAGGGAGTTGTTCCTCTGTGGACATCATCTTCACTGCCCGGCACACGGACGTGCGGGAGCGGTTCCGTAACCAAGCCTCAGCCAAGCTCGCCAGAATCGAGAAGCTCGACGGCAAGGCCATCAGGATCGACGTCCAGATCACGGCCGAGCCGAGCATCCGGGAAGCCGATCGGCGCGAGCGGGTCGAGCTGACCGTCACCTCGCGCGGGCCCGCGATCCGCGCTGAGGCGGCTGCGGAGGACCGGTTCGCCGCGTTCGACCTGGCGCTGGCCAAGCTGGAGTCTCGCCTGCGGCGGGCCTGTGATCGGCGGAAGGGCCGGCACGGCTCGCACGCGGCCGTCCGGCTCAGCGACCTGCCCGAGGCCGACCTGGCGTCTGACGCCGAGCTGCCCGCCATCAGGCTCGGCCACGGCGGTGGCCTGCTGGCCGGCAACGGCGCGCAGGCCATGGCGGCGATGGCCGCTGCGGCCGACGCTGCGGATGCGGCGGACGAGGCCCGGGCGGAGGAGGCGGCGGAAGCGGCTGAGGCGGGGGAGCCAGCCGAGGGGGAGACTCGCGATATTCCGGTCGACATGCAGGGTGACGGTCCGCTGGTGATCAGGGAGAAGTTCCACTCCGCGGATCCGATGACCATCGACCAGGCGTTGTTCGAGATGGAACTGGTCGGGCACGACTTCTTCCTCTTCACCGACGCCGGGTCCGGCCTGCCTAGCGTTGTTTATCGTCGCCGCGGCTACCAGTACGGCGTAATCCGGCTGCTGGAAGAGCACGCGCCAGGCTCGCCTGGCGGATCTGGGCCCCTGCCGGGGCAGAACCTCGTCCCCGGTGAGCGCTCTGCGAACGGCCAGGCCGCGCGCGCGAATCAGGCCGCCGAGGCCGGCCGACCTGGCCAGGCGGGTCACCTCGGCCAGGCGGGCTCCGCGGGCGGGGCGGGCTCTGCGGGCGGGACGGGTTCCGCGGGCCGGGCGGGTCA
>JASHOE010000244.1 GCA_030041275.1 Streptosporangiaceae bacterium | reverse complement strand
TGCCCCCGCCGTCAATGGCGAGCACAGCGGCAAGTTCCGTCACTGGCCCGCGGTCCAGGGCAGGAACTGCGCATTCTCCGCGAGCAGCCGGTCGGTCAGCTTCTCGGCTAGGTCGTACTGGCCGACCAGCGGATGTGCGAGCAGCGCCTTCGCGACCCGGTCCCGGCCCCCGCGCAGCGCCGCGTCCACGGCCAGCTCCTCGTACGCCGACACGTGCGCGATAAGGCCGCTCATCAGCGGGCTCACCGGGTCGACCGGGACGGCGATGGCACCGGAAGCGCCGATGGTCGCCGACACCTCTATTACTGCCTCGTCCGACAGGAACGGCAGCGTCCCGTTGTTGCGGACGTTCACGACCTGGCGGTCCCTGGCATCGGTGACCAGCGAGGCGAGCAGAGCCACCGCGGCCTCGGAGTAGAACGCTCCGCCCCGGTGCGTCAGCAGCTCCGGCTTGGTGTCCAGCGCGGGATCGGCGTACATGTCCAGCAGCTGGCGCTCGATCTCCGCGACGGCTTGCGCTCGCGTTTGCTGGCCCCGCTCCTCCTCGACGACCGCGTCGTGCGCCCAGTAGTACCGCAGGTAATAGGACGGAACCGCGCCGATGTCCTCGGTCACCGCCAGCGGCAGCCCGGTGTGCAGGGCGATTTCCTCGCCATGCCCGGCCAGCAGCTCGGGCAGCCTGTCCACCCCGTCCACCACCGCTGCGCGCTCCCAGGTCAGGTGGTTCAGCCCGACGTGATCGAGCGCGACCCGGTCCGGGTCGACGCTTAGCAGCGTCGCGAATGTCCGCTGGTAGCCGATCGCGACGTTGCAGAGGCCGATGGCGCGGTGCCCGGCATCCAGCAAGGCGCGGGTCACGATCCCGACGGGGTTGGTGAAGTCGATGATCCATGCTTCCGGCAGCGCCCTGGCCCGGATTCGCTCGGCCACTTCGAGCACCACCGGGACGGTGCGCAGAGCCTTGGCGAACCCGCCAGCCCCGGTTGTCTCCTGGCCGATGCAGCCATACTCAAGCGGCCACGTCTCGTCCCGGTTCCTGGTGGCCTGGCCGCCCACCCGCAGCTGCAGCAGGACCGCGGCAGCACCGTCGACCGCGGCATCGAGGTCCGCGGTCCAGCTCACCTTCGCCGGGTGCCCGTAGGCGGCCATGATCCGGCCGGCGAACGGGCCGACCACTGACAGCCGGCCCTCGTCGGGATCGACCAGCACCAGCTCGGTGACCTTGATGTCTCCTGACAGCCGGGCGAGGCCATCAACGAGCTCTGGAGTGTAGGTGGAGCCACCGCCGACAACCGTGAGCTTCATGATGAAAACGCCTTCACTTCCGCGCCGGACTGCGCCACGTGGCAGGCGGCGTCGTGACCCGGCGCCAGCTCCACCAGCTGGGGGGTGACCTCGAAGCAGGTCGCCATGGCCAGCGGGCAACGCGAGCGGAACCTGCAGCCAGGTGTCGGATTGACGACCTTGGGCGGCTCGCCGCGGTCGGTTACCGCGCCGACGTTCAGCTCAGCCTTCGGGTCGGGTACCGCCGAGAGCAGCAGCTGGGTGTAGGGATGCCGCGGATTGCTGAGTACGTCCTCGGCTGGGCCTGTCTCCACGATGTGCCCGGCGTACATGACGATCAGCCGGTCTGACACGTAGCGGGCGCTGGCCAGGTCGTGGGTGATGTAGAGGATGGAGACGCCTTCATCGTCGCGCAGCTTGGCCATCACGTTGAGCAGCCCGATGCGGATTGACACGTCCAGCATAGAGACAGGTTCGTCGGCGAGGATCAGCTTGGGCCGCATCGCGAGCGCCTGGGCGAACCCGACTCGCTGCCGCTGGCCGCCGCTGAGCTCGTGCGGATAGCGCTGCAGCACATCGGCGCCGGGGTTGAGCCCGACCGTATCGAAGACCCGCACCGCCTCGGTTCGCCGTTGCTCGCTCGTCAGCTCCGGACGGTGCAACTCCAGCGCCCGCATGACTCCGTGCGAAACCCGGAATACGGGGTTGAGCGAGGCAAACGGGTCCTGGAACACCATGGGCACCAGGCCGCTGTACCGGAGCCGCTCGCGCCGTGACCGGATCGCCGACAGCGGCTTGCCCTGGAAGTAGACCTCTCCGCTGGTGGGCTTGTAGATCTTGGCGAGCACCCGGGCCGCGGTGCTCTTGCCGCTGCCGCTTTCCCCCGCTATGGCGACGATCTCTCGCTCTCCGACCGTAAAGCTCATGTCGTCGACCGCGTGCAGGGTGAGCCGCGAGAGCGCGTTGCCGATCCGGAAATGCCGGCTCATCCGATCCACGCGCAGGAGCGGCTCCTGGTCGGGGCCGACGTGCTGGGTCCCGGGCTGTGTCCGCAGCTCAGTCACTGACTACCTCCGGTGCCGTCGTAGAGGAAGCAGCGCACCGACGTGCCGTCCACGACATATTCGGGAGGCGGATCAGTCTCGCAGCGCAGCATGACCTTCGGGCACCGCGGAGCGAACCGGCAGCCTGTCGGCGGCCTGGCCAGGTCGGGCGGGCTGCCCGGGATGCCGGTCAGCGGCACCCGCGGTCCGCGGATCGACGGGAAGGCATCCATGAGCCCGGCGGTGTAAGGGTGATGCGGGTGGTCGAAGAGCTGCCGCGTGGGTCCAAGCTCGGACACCTGGCCCGCGTACATGACCATCAGGCGGTCGGAAAAGTGCCGCACGAGCGACATGTCGTGGGTGACGAAGATGACCGCGAAGTGGTACTCCCGCTGGAGGTCCTTGATCTGCGCCATCAGCGAGCGCTGCGCCACGACGTCGAGCGCCGATGTGGGCTCGTCCATGATGATCAGCTCGGGGGTGAACAGCATGGCCATCGCGATCATCGACCGC
The DNA here is from genome assembly GCA_030041275.1 of Streptosporangiaceae bacterium. Lineage (GTDB taxonomy): Bacteria > Actinomycetota > Actinomycetes > Streptosporangiales > Streptosporangiaceae > JAJYUU01. The sequence continues at coordinate 13,932 of JASHOE010000244.1, read as the reverse complement.
TGGCGCATTCCGCCAGAGAGCTGGTGCGGATAGCTCTTGAGGTGGACCGGGTCGATGCCCACCATCGTGAGTACCGCGACCGACCGCTCCTGGATCTCCGCCTTCGACGCCACGCCGTGCGCGCGCATGGCGTCCCTGAACTGCGCGCCGATGGACTGGACCGGGTTGAGCGCGTTCATGGCGCTCTGCATGACGACCGACATGTCCTTCCAGCGGACCGCAGCAAGCTGGCGCTCGGTCAGCCCGACCAGGTTGCGGCCGTGGAACGCCACGCTGCCACCGCTGATCTCCGCGGGCGGGTTGAGTAGCTGGGTGATGCCGAACAGCAGGGTCGACTTCCCGCAGCCCGACTCGCCGACGATGGCGAGGAATTCGCCGGGCGCGACGTCGAAGGTGACCTTCTCGACCGCGCCGACGATGCCGCTCTCGAGGACGTACTCCACCGAGAGATCCCGGATCTCCAGGACGGGTTCCGGCCGGTGCGGACTGGCGAGGCCGTACTGGTCGTCAGCGAGCGCGTGCGCCATGGCCGGCAAGCCTCCTCTTGGTGCTGGCCTCGGCGGCCTTGCGGACCTTCGCGGCGGTCAGCGGCCGCAGGGCCGGGTTGCCGATCTCATCAAAGGCGTAGTTGATAAAGGCGAACGCGACGCCCAGCAGCGCGATGCACGCCCCGGGCACGATCGCCCACGCGTAGAGCCCGCTGCCGAGTGCGTTGTTCTGCTGGGCCCAGTACAGGGTGGTCCCCCAGCTCACGTTGTTGGAGTTGCCCAGGCCGATGAACTGCAGGCCCGAGCCAGCCAGGACCGCGTAAAGCGCGTTGTTCAGGAAGCTCGCCAGCAGCAGCGAGGTCATGGTGGGAAGGATCTCCACGATGATGACGTAGAGGGACCGTTCGCCTCGGACTCGTGCTGACAGCAGGAAGTCCCGGCTGCGCAGCGACTGCGCTTGCGACCGCAGCTGCCGGGCCGTGTAGGACCATCCCGTGAACGTCAGCACCAGGATGAGGACGTTGTTACCGGCATTGGGGAGGTAAGCGGCGATGATGATCAGCAACGGGAAGATCGGTATGACCAGCAGCACGTCGGTGACGAAGTTGAGCACGCTGTCCGACAGCCCGCCGAGATAGGCGGCGGCGACGCCGATCAGCATGGCGACCACAGTGGTGAGGAGACCCACCGCGATCGCGAGGATCAGGACGTTGCGGGTGCCGTCGATCACCTGGGCGTAGACATCCCGGCCGAGGTTGTCGGTGCCCAGCCAGTGCGCGGCCGACGGGTGGGCGAGGACCTGCGTCGTGACCAGGTCGGGGTTCTGGTGGGCGAAGAGGCCGGGGAAGAGCGCCACGAAGATGAAGATCGCCATGAGCACGACACCGATCGTGGCTTTCCTGTTGGTCCGGATCGCCTTCGTGATCCGGCGCAGCGCACCTCGGCGGCCGGTCAGGCCGAGTCCGGCGCTCGGCTCGGGGAGTGCGGTCGTCGTGACGGGAATTGCCATGGTCAGCCCGCCGTCCTGGTCCGTGGATCGAGGATCGCCGTGGCGATATCAGAGAGCAGGATCGCCACGAGCACACAGACGGTGATGATCAGGAACAGCCCCTGCATCAGGGGGTAGTCCACGTTGTTCACCGCGGTCAGCAGCATGTTCCCGAGGCCTGGGTAGTTGAAGACGTACTCGACCAGGATGGCGCCGCTGACGACGAACCCCAAAGACATGGCGAAGCCGGTCAGGTTCGGCAGGATGGCGTTTCGCGCCGCGTAGCTGACCATGATCCTCGACGAGGAGAGGCCCTTCGCGCGTGCCATGCGCACGTAGTCCTCGGTCAGGGTGGTCACCATGGTATTTCGCATGGTGAGGACCCAGCCCCCGATGCCCGTGATCAGCAGCGTCAGCGCTGGCAGGATCGCGTATTGCAGGACCTGGCCGATAAAGCTCAGGCTGAACGACGGGGTGACGCCGAGGGGGTAAGCGCCGTAGGAAGGCAGCACGCCGAGGATCGAAGAGAAGATCAGAATCAGCATCATGCCAACCCAGAAGAACGGGATGGCGGTCGTGAAGACGAACAGCGGTGGCAACGCGCTATCCAGACGGCTCCCTCGACGCCAGGCGGCGATCGCGCCGATCGCGGTTCCGATGATGAACGCGAGGATGGTGGTGATGCCGATCAGGCCGAGCGTCCACGGCAGCGCCTGCTTGATGAGCTCGCTGACTGGCTCGCCGCCATTCCCGTACGAGAGCCCGAGGTTGCCCCTGGCCGTGTTGCCCAGGTAGGTCACGTACTGCTGCCAGATGCTCGCCTTGTTGTTGATGCCGAGCGAGTGTTCAATCGCCAGTTCTTCGGCGGGCGTCACGTTGTGCAGCTTGGAAATGATGTTGTTGATGGGATTGCCGGGCATGATCCGCGGCAGGAAGAAGTTCAGCGACAGACAGGCCCACAGCGTTAGCAGGAAGAAACCCACACGCCGGATCAAGAACCTCATGGTGGTGCGTGGCCTTTCATCCCTCGTCCTGCCGGTCCGTTATCCCTCGTCCTGCCGGTTGCCGGTCCGCGGTGGCCGTGGCGGCGGCGGTACCGGATCGGCACCGCCGCCACCACGGATTTCTCGTTCTCGTTACGACGCGGGCTTGATGTTCAGCAGGTCCCAGCCCCAGTCGGGATAGGCGGTCTGGCCCTGCGCGTACGGGTCAGCCGCGGTGGGCCAGCCAGTGAACTGGGCCGAGTTGTACTGGTCCCAGGAAACAGCCGTGAGGATGGGAATGTAGGGCACATCCGACAGCACGACCTTCTCTAGCTGGTCCACGATGGACTGCTGGGTGGCCAGGCTGTTGGTCTGCCCAAACTCGTTGAACAGCGCGTCCGTCGCCGGGTTGCTGTACCGCCCGAAGTCGGTCGACGCGGCCTTCCCGATCGGTGCGGTGTTCCCGGAGAACAGCCACTGGCGCATTTCGTACTCAGGGCCGGGACCGCCGGTCTGGTCGTTGATCCCCAGCTCGAAGTGGCCCAGGCTCATGTCGGAACTCCAGGCATTCCCGCTCTCATTGCGGGGCGTTACCTGTATGCCGACCTTCGCCAGCTGCTGGACGATGACGGTGCCGTCGGCCACCCAGTCCGAGTAGCCGCCGTTGTTCACCATGGTGAAGGCGAGCTTCTGGCCGGCGCTGTTCTCGCGGACGCCGCCCACAAGCTTCGAGTAACCCGCCTGGTTCAGGAGGGTTTCGGCCTGCGTTGGGTTGAACGCGTAGTCGTTGAAGTAGGAGTTGGCCTGCGCCTGATCCACCCAGCCGCCACTGCGGAAGGAGGCGGCGACGCCGTCCTGGTAGGCGCCCGCTTCACTGCCCGTCTCACCGATGGCGCCGACCTCACTCCGGTTGATCGCCAGCGCCATCGCTTGCCGGACCAGCACGTTGTCCAGCGGGCTGTCTGGCACCCCCAGGTTGATGTCCAGGGTCACTGAACTCACCGACGGGGCCCAGTTGTGGTAGGCCTTGTTCTTGGCGAGGTACGTCTGGCTGATGTTCGGGATGTACTGGCCGCCCCACTGGCACTGGCCGTCGATGAGGCAGTTGTTGCCGGTGGTGTTGTCGAGGTAGGCGGGCCACTCCACTGTCTTGACAGCAGGCTTGCCCGGCTGCCAGTAGTTCGGGTTGGCCTTGTAGACAAGGTTCGTCGAGCTGCAGCTTCCGACTACATACGCGCCGGTGCCGACCGGGTGGTTGTCGGGATAGGTCGGCATCTTGGACACCGGGATCTTCGACCAGATGTGCTCAGGAAGGATGGGCTGCCGCCCGGCTATGTAGTAGAAGTAGGTGGGCGACGGCGCGTCAAAGTGCATGGTCACGGTGTCGCCGGAAGTGGTCACGCTGGTCAGCGGCCCGCCCTCGGCCTTCCACAGCGACTGCAAGTCCAGCGCCGGGTTCTCCTTGAGAACATTGAACGAGTACGCGACGTCAGCAGGCGTCATCGCGACGCCGTCACTGAACTTGACGCCCTTGCGGATCGTGAAGGTGAGGGCCGTCAGACTGGAGTTCCAGCTGTAGCTGGTGGCCAGCCACGGGTGGATTCCCTGGCTCGCCTGGGTTCCCGTCTGCAGCGCGTTCACGAACATGAGCGGCTCGTAGATGACTCCAGTCTCGCTGGGGCCGCCTTCCGGCCAGTTCGTGCTAAGCGGGTTGAACTGGCAGTTCCAGTTCGCTCCGGTTACGTCGCTGATGATCAGCGGCTTTCCGGCGGCTGCCCCGCTAGAGGTGCTGCTGCCGCAGCCGGCTGACACCAGTGCCGCGGCGGAAAGCGCCGCGGCGAGCGCGAACGTTCTATTGCGTCTCACGACCGAAGTCCTTCCCTGAGCATCGTGGATGGGACGTCAGCGCCCAGGACGACCCGGACGCCGGCACAGCAGCGAATGTTTCGCGGGGTCTCATGTTGTAGCCCTTCACAGATGAGTCCTCAGCTGGGCGGGGCCGCGATGGCCCGCCCGGCGCGACAGCAGGGATGACGTGGACCCGTCGGAGGCCCGACGGTGTCGCGATGGCATGAGGCTTGAATCGAACATGTTCATGCCAAGTTGCTGGTGCTAGTTGTGGCGCGTGAGTGATCTACGCCGGTGACTGACCCAGGCTTGCCGTCCGGGTGCGGGATGTCCGAGCCAAGCACGGGTTGTGGCCGGGAAGTCCTGGTGGCGGCGTCGACGGCGAGTGCCACGGCGCCGAGCAGGGGAGCATCATGCGGGAACCGGCCGAGCACCAGGCTCGGCGGATAGGGGACGGCGGCGCGCAACGCCGCACCGAGCCGCGGCCCGATCCGATCCCACGATCGGGTGAGACCGCCGCCGACTGCGATGCGCTGCGGGTCGATGAGAATGGCCAGGTTCACTACGTGGAACGCGAGCTCGTCGACGAAGTCGCTGATGAGCGCGTCGAGGTCGTGATCGGTGGCGGCCGCGACGAAAATCTCGGCGGCGGTGCGCTGGGCTCGCTGCGCCAGTGCCCGGCCGCTGACCATGTCCTCGAGCCGGATCCTCGGGGCCGGCAGGTCGGCGCGGTCCCTGACGCTATAGCCGATCTCGCCGGCCGCCCCGTGGTAGCCGTTCAGCACCTGGCCCCCCGACACCACGGCGGCGGCGAGGCCCGTGCCGAGGTTGAGGTACAGCGCTGGGTCAGCGTTCGCGAGCACGCCCCAGCGCACCTCCGCCGCGGCCGCAGCCTTGACGTCGTTGGCCAGGCGAATCGGCACGTCAGGGAACGCGGCCCGGAGTTCGCGGCCGATGGGCAGCGACTCCCAGCCGTCGATCGCCGGAGCCAGCGCGACCCCATCGTCGGACGGGATGCCGAACGTGGCGACGCCGACGGCGGCAATCGGGCCGCCCGCGGCCTCGCTCGCCACCAAGTCGCGCGAGGTCTGCACAGCGTGATCGAAGCTGACCCTGGCGCCCTGGGTAGCGAGGCTGTCCACGACCGCGGCGGCCAGCCTGCGGCCGGACAGGTCGCAGATGGCAGCTGCGATCTTCGTGCCGCCGAAATCGAGGCCGAGCACGACTGGTGCGCCACTCAAGCGGGGCTCCGGGATGCTGACACAGGCGGTCCCAGCTGGGGGTTTGGGGGGCGGAATCTATGGAGTTCCAGAAAATTAGTTAGGACAGTATCCTAACTATGTAGCGGCGACAAGCACGGTTTGATCTCATTCCGGGGCTGTCGCCGGGGGCTGGGAGGATATCCGCGTGACCATGACACGGGCAAGTGACCTGGCGCCGGAGACCGCCGGGAGTGCGTCGCCGTCGGCCGACGGCGACGCGGTGCCAGCCGGGGCAGTGCCAGCGCCGGCCGGCCCCGCATCACTCGGCCTCGGCGCGGTGTCGGCCGCAACTGCTCCGGCCCGACCCCAGCTGATCCGCGCGATGAATGAGCAGTTGCTGCTGCGCCACATACGGCAGTTCGGCCCGTGTTCGCGAGCGGAGCTAGCACGGGCGTCTGGCCTTTCGAAGCCGACAGTCTCCCTGGCGCTGGCCAACGTCGAGCGATCCGGGCTGGTTCAGGAGGCGGGCCAGCGCACCGGCGTACCAGGCCGATCGGCCGTGCTGTATGAGATCCGGCCCGGTGCCGGATATGTGCTCGGCCTGGACATCGGCCAGCAGTACTTGCGCGGAGCGGTGGCTGATCTGACCGGCACGGTGGTGGCCAGGGGCGCGGTGCGGACCAGGGCATCGGCGGCGAGCCGCCGGGTCGCCGAGCTGGTCGGGCTCGCCGACGAGCTGTGCGCGGGGGCCGGCATCTCCCGGCCTCACGTTACCCAGACCGTGATCGGCAGTCCAGGCGTCTACGACCCGAGGCGCAACGCGATCGCGCTGGCCGGAGGGCTGGCTGGCTGGGGCAGGCCGGCCGTGCTGGCCGAGCTGCGCGCGGCATTCGGCCAGCAGGTCGTGCTTGAGAATGACGTCGACGCCGCGACGCTCGCAGAGCGCGACCACGGCCACGGGCGCGAGGTACGGTCGTTCACCTTCGTCTGGGTGGGCACTGGCGTCGGCATGGGGCTGGTCATCAACGGCATGCTGCATCGGGGCGTGCACGGAGCCGCGGGCGAGATCGCTTACATGCCCATCTCTGCGGAACAGGGAGCCGACCCGGCCGACGCCCGGCGGCGTGGCACCCTCGAGGCCGCGGGGTCGGCGGCCGCGGTTGTCAGGGCCGCTCGCCGCGCGGGCATGCGGGGCCCCGTGTCAGCACGCCGGGTCTTCGTCGCGGCGGCGGACGGGGACGCCCGGGCTGCGCGCGTCGTCGCGGGTGAGGCGGAGGTGGTCGCCAGGGCCGTCTGCGCGATCGTGACCGTTGTCGATCCGGAGCTCGTCGTGCTGGGCGGCGGGATCGGACAAGCGCCGGGCTTCGCGGCGGCCGTGGCCGACCAGCTCGGTCGCCTGGCTCCGGTCATGCCGGAGGTTCGGGTCAGCGCGCTCGGCACTCAGGCGGTCGTCGACGGCTGCCTGGCTTCCGGTGCCGAGCTGGCCTGGCAACGACTCACCGCGCTGGTGCCGTGACGGCTGGCCCCGAGCTACCCCGTTCCCGTGTCCGTGGGCTAGCCGGATCCGGCGGTAAAGTCCCTGGCGTGCCGGACGCCACCCTTAGCCTGCCGCCGCGGCGGTACCTGGGCTGGGAGCTCATCGCGGTGTTCGGCGTCTCGCTTGGCGCGAGCGCGGTGAACGCGCTGCTCAGTCTCATCGGTTCGCTGCTGGCGCGGCAGTCGCTCTCGAGTCAGCAGGCGCTGCTGGTCGGCTCGCTGGCGCCGAATCACACCTTCGACCTGGTGTTGCAGCTCGTCAGCATCGCCGAAGCCCTCATGCCGGTCGTCCTCGTGCTGTATCTGATGGCCCGGTCGGGCGAGCCGCCCTCGGTCATCGGGCTGGACGCGCGCGAGCCCGCCCGCGACCTGGTTCGCGGTGTGGTGGTGGCTGCGGTGATCGGCGGCGCGGGACTCGGGCTCTACATCGCCGCGTTCAAGTCAGGCATCTCGCTGCACATCGTGCCCGAGTCGCTGCCGGCGGTGTGGTGGCGGATCCCTGTGCTGCTGCTGAGCGCGGCTCACGACGGCATCCTGGAAGAGATCCTCGTCATCGGGTATCTGCTCCGGCGGCTCGACCAGCTTGGCTGGGGACCCTGGCAGGCCATCGCCACGTCCGCCCTGCTGCGCGGGTGCTACCACCTGTACCAGGGCTTCGGCGCGTTCATCGGCAACGCGGTGATGGGCGTCATCTTCGCGCTGCTGTACCGCCGCTGGGGCCGGGTGACCCCGCTGATCGTGGCGCACTCGCTGATCGACGCCGTGACCTTCGTCGGCTACGTCGCCCTCGTGCACAAGGTGTCGTGGCTGCCCTGAGCTAGCGGCTACCGGCCGAGCCCTTCGAGCACGGTTGCGCCCGGCAAGCTGGCTAGTGCCGCGCCAGGAAGGGTCAGCTTGGATCTGCGCACGCCGCTGCCGATCACCACGCGGGCCGTGCTAGCCGCCGCCTCGTCCACGAAGATCGGCCAGTCGGCGGGCAGCCCGATCGGGGTGATGCCGCCGTATTCCATGCCGGTGAGGGCGACCGCCGTCTCCATCGGGGCGAACGACGCCTTGCGCACGTCGAGCTCGCGGCGAACCAGCCCGTTCACGTCGGCCCTGGTAGTGGCCAGGATCATGCACGCCGCCAGCCTCGTCTGACCGTCCCGGCGCCCGGCCACGACGACGCAGTTGGCCGACTCGTCGGGGGACACGCCATAGCGCTCGCAGAACGCCGCCGTGTCCGCGAGGGCCGGATCGATCTCGGCTACGCCGATGTCTTCGACGCGGAGACGGCCTGCGTCTTGTCCGGGTCGGCCGGCGAGCTCGGCCAGCGCAGCCGCAACGGGCGCCGCGAGCAGGTCAGGTCGGTCGAGCGCGGGCATCGCGGCCTGAGTGCCGATGGTGAAGGTCACGTTCGGCAGTCTAGGGGCGGGTTAGTGATGGCTAGCCGGTCGAGCTGCTGAGGTTGCCGAGCGTGCCGGTGCCGCTGCGCGGGGTGGTCGAGTTGTCCACGGTGTAGTGAATAGTGGCCCGGCTTCCCGGAGACAGCTGCGCCAGGGCGAACTGGAGCTGCTCCAGGGTGGTGATCTTCTCGTTGTTGAGCCCGACGATGACGTTCCCCGGCTTGACGCCTGCCTGGGCGGCCGCGCCTCCGCTGGTCACGGAGATCACGCCAACCCCGACGCCCTGACCCGATCCGTTGGTAGACGTCTCGCCCGTGATGCCGATGGAGGCGCGGTCGGACTTGGTGACGCGCCCGTCCTTGATCAGCTGCCCGGCAATGTTGCGGACCGTGTCACTGGGGATAGCAAAGCCGATGCCGGGCGCCAGGCCAGCTTGGCCCGGCAACTGGGCGGCGAGCGTCGGGATGCCGATGATCTGGTCGTTGAGGTTCACCAGGGCGCCGCCGCTGTTGCCGGGGTTGATCGCCGCGCTGGTCTGGATGGCGGCAGTGATCAGCGCGTTGCTGCCGCTGCCTTCGCCGACCGTCCGACCGGTGCCCGACACGATGCCCTGGGTCACGCTGTCGGTGAGACCGAGCGGATTCCCCATGGCCAGCACGATCTGGCCGACCTGAACGTTGTTGGAGTTAGCGAAGGCGGCGGGCTTCAGGCCGCTGGCGCCGCCCTGAACCCGGATTACGGCGAGGTCATCTGGCGGGAACGTGCCGACGACAGTGGCGTTCATCTGCTTGTCGCCGACCGACTCGCGCACGGTCGCGGTTGTCGCTGTGCCGAGAACGTGCGCGTTGGTGACGATGTCGCCGTTACTGTCGTACACCACGCCGGAGCCGGTGGAGTTGTTGGCCGATATCTGCACGACCGAGGGAAGCACGTTGTCCACCACGGACTCGTACTGGGACTGCGCCTCGGAGGCTGAGCCATTCGACCCACTGCTCGATGAGGGTGTCCCCGATGAGCACGCAGCTAGGACGCCGGCGACCGCGAAAGCCAAGGCAGCGAGGGCTGCCATCCGCACCGGCGGCGCGATCCCGCGCGGCGATGAGGCCGACCCCTCCGGCAATCCGGATTGGCGCGATTTGCGCACGCGCGATGGTGACGAAGTCATTGTCGTTCCCCCGATGACGAAGCGCCAACGCACCTTATTCTGTCCACCATGTCGCTAACCGAATCCCTTGCGCAGACTGTCGGCCAGAGCGGCATCAGCGCAGGTGATGCCACGGTTGAGAATCTGAGCAGGGTCCTGGCCACCGGCTCGGTGACGGCCGCCGAGCTGGCCGACTTCTATCTCCGGCGGATTGACAGCATCAATCCAGACCTGCGGGCCGTGATCACCATCAACCTGGACGCTGCAGGCGAGGCAGCTGAGAGCGAATCACGGCGCGCGGCTGGAACGGCCCGCGGCCCGCTCGAGGGCGTTCCGGTTCTTATCAAGGACAATGTGGCGGCGACGGGCCTGCCCGCGACCGCCGGGTCGCCTGCCTTGCTGGGCGCCGCAGCGGATGACGCCTTCCTGGTCGGTCGGCTGCGGGCCGCGGGCGCGGTGATCCTGGGCAAGGCGAACCTCTCGGAGTGGGCGAACTTCCGGTCTCGTCCGTCGAGCAGCGGACTGAGCACGCTCGGCGGGCAGGCAGTCAACCCGCATGGCAGCGGCCGCAGCCCGTCCGGCTCAAGTTCCGGCTCGGCTGTCGCGGTTGCGGCCGGCCTCGCACCGCTCGCCGTCGGCACCGAGACGGACGGCTCCATCGTTTCCCCGTCCGGCGCCTGCGGCGTCGTCGGGATCAAGCCGACGCTCGGACTGGTGAGCCGCACCGGGATCGTGCCGATCTCTGCGGCGCAGGACACCGCGGGCCCGATGGCGCGAACCGTGGCATGCGCGGCCGCGCTACTGACCGCGATGGCTGGCGCCGACGCTGCTGACCCTGCGACCGCGGAGGCAGCGGGCAACGCGACGGACTACACCGCGTTCCTGGATGCCGGGGCCGTCGCGGGTGCGCGGCTCGGCGTCTGGCGGGCCGGCTCGGCGCCTGCGGACGCGGCCACGATCGCGGTACTGGACGGGGTGCTCGCGGTGCTGCGCAGCCAGGGCGCCGACGTGGTCGATCCGGTGGAACTGGCCGACGCTGACAAGCTCGCAGAGCCCGAGATCGCCGCGATGACGCACGAGTTCAAGCACGACATCAACGCCTATCTAGCAGACCTTCCTGGCGAGCACCCGGCCGACCTGGCCGGGCTCATCGAGTTCAACAACCGGAACGCGGCCGAGGTGCTCAGCTACTTCGGCCAGGAGCTTTTTGAGGCCGCCGAGGCGACCAGCGGCGACCTGACGGACCCCGGTTATCTGGAATCTCGGGCGGCGGCCCGCCGGATCGCCCGATCGGGACTGGATGCCGCGCTGGGGGTGCACCGGCTCGACGCCGTCATCGCCTTGACCGGACACCCGGCCTGGCTGACCGACCACGTGCTCGGTGACTATCACTCGTGGGGTACTTCCGGGCCGGCCGCAGTGGCTGGCTATCCGTCCATCACGGTGCCAGCTGGCCGCGTTCGCGGGCTGCCGGTTGGCGTCTCCTTCATTGGCCCCGCCTGGAGCGAGCCGCGGCTGATCGCACTGGCTCACGCGTTCGAACTAGCCCGTTCCCAAGGCGGTCGGTGATCGAAGCCGCAGCCCGACCAGGCCGACGCCCAAATCGCCCGGCACGCAGCGATACTCTGGCGCCCATGGATTCGTGGCCCGCTCCTGACGTACCTGACCTGCCCGGATCGGGGCCCGAGCCGGTCATCTGGGACACAGCCCAGGGGTCCCTCGCGGTCGCTGCGCCAGATAGCACGGCCACGCTCTATGCCTGCGGAATCACGCCCTACGACGCTACTCACGTCGGCCATGCGGCCACCTTCCTCGCCTGGGACCTGCTGGTGCGAGCCTGGCGCGACGCCGGTAAGAGGGTCATCTACGTGCAGAACGTCACGGACGTCGATGATCCGCTGCTCGAGCGCGCGGACCGGGACGGCGAGGACTGGCGGGCGCTGGCCGAGCGGGAGATCGCGCTTTTTCGGTCAGACATGGTGGCACTGCGGGTACTGCCGCCGTCGCACTACATCGGTGCCGTCGAGGCGCTGCCGCTGATCCGCGACATCAACCAGCGCCTCGACCAGCGTGATGCGCTGTACGAGATCGATGGCGATGTGTACTTCTCCCGAGCGGCCGACGCGGCGTTCGGATCGGTATCGGGGCTGGACAGCGACAGCATGATGCGGCTGTGCGCCGAGAACGGTGGCGACCCGGCCCGGCCAGGGAAGAAGGATCCCGTCGACCCGCTGGTCTGGCTCGCGCATCGGCCCGGCGAGCCGTACTGGCCGTCGCAGTTCGGCGACGGCAGACCGGGATGGCACGTCGAGTGCGCCGCCATTGCCACGCACTACCTGGGCGTGACGTTCGACGTTCAGGCCGGCGGCCGGGACCTGATCTTTCCGCATCACGAGATGAGCGCTGCCCATGCGCGGGTGGCCCTGGACGGATCCGGTGAACCGCCATTCGCCCGCCGGTACGCGCACTCGGCGATAGTCCGCCTGGACGGCGAGAAGATGTCCAAGTCACGGGGCAACCTGGTATTTGTGTCCAAGCTGCTGGCGGCAGGTCACGATCCGATGGCTGTCCGGCTGGCGATCATCGGGCACCCGTATCGAATGGACTGGGACTGGACATCGGAGTCGCTCTCCGAGGCGACGACGCGGCTGGCGACCTGGCGGGCGGCAGTCGCGGCTGCCGGGTCGGCTGCTTCCACTGCGACCGGAAGTGACCAGCATGCCCATTCCGGCCAGCTTCCTGGTGCCGGTCAGTTTGCTGGTGCCGGTCAGTTTGCTGGTGCCGGTCAGTATGCTGGCGCCGGTCAGTTCGCTGATCGCGCGGCCGTGACGCTCGCGGCGATCAGGGAGCGACTTGCCGACGACCTCGATGCACGCGGCGCGATCGCGGCCGTAGACCAGTGGGCCACCGAGGCGATCGCTGGCCGTGCCGTTGGCTCCGGCGAGCTAATCCGAGATGCGGTCGACACTCTGCTTGGCGTCGCGCTCTGATTTGATTGGGTCAGCCACGTCAGCCACCTGGGCCGATACCCGGATCGGCAGGCCAGTCGGCGCCGCTGTGAGATTGCGCGAGTTGTCGGACCGGGTAGTGCGTGAGGCGTCACCAATCCTGGAGCCGGGCCAGGACGCGTCTTTGCCATGCCGGGTCCAGTCCGTGCGCATCCATGGCTTACCGCTCTCCTCGCTGGTTGCGGTGTCTCCTACAGCGTCAACTGGACGCGCTTCAGCCGTTCAGGTGCCGCGCGATTGTCGCGAGGACTTGAGAGTCATCGGGTGTGGTCGCGAGCGCGGAACCCCCGCCCTCGACGTAGACGTAACTGATCTCGTTCTGGTGCAGCGCGAAGTACTCATGTGAGTAGGGCGCAAGACTGCCGACCGTCTCGCCGTTGGTGCTGTGGAACCATGCCATGGTGTCCAGGGTTTGGGAAGTCTCTGTGAGCGTGATCTGAGGATTGGACTCCTGAGCAAGGCACCCCGCGTAGGCGGCTCGCAGTTGCTGCCACGCGGCTTGTGCAGCCGTGGCGTCAGGGTAGGACGAAATCCACTGCCCGGCTTGGTCGAGTGAGTCACCGCTCGTTGGTTTGAATATCCGCTGCCACGCTCCGAGCGGCTGGCCCAGGATGAGGCTTGGGTCGCCGCACGTGGTGATCGCCTGGAACACAGTGTTCGGTGAGACGTAGTACACGCCGTTGCCCTCGGGCGTGCCGATCGGCGCTGAGTTTGCATTTCCCGCGAACAGTGACCAGCTGTGGGTCGAGTTGAACGGCATCTCCGATGCCATAAGCCAGGCCGCCGCCGGCGGCGTCGAAGACACGGGCGCCGAAGACGAGGAGGCGGTCGCGGCGGGTCCCGGACTGGTGGCCTTGGGGCCCGCACTGGTGGCATTGGAGCCTGCGTGCGCCCCGGCCACGTCGCTGGCCGGGTGCGCGGTGCAGGCGGCCGCGCTGACTGCTACAAAGCAGCCGAGCCAAACTAGCGTGGCTCGGCACGTCAGGATCGCGCGCATCGTGCCTCCCGCGTAGCGTCAGGAGATTGTCGTGGGCGGACCGACTGCTAGGCAAGGGGACATCTCCCCAGCGATTGGCGCAGTTGGCTCATTACCGTTCCACGGGCCTTCGTCTCGGCTGAGTGCCGGGACGCGTCACGCGGCGTAGGGTTCGCCGGTTGTCTGGTACTGGCGGCCGCTGGGCAGCTGCCAGGTCATGTGGCCGGGCTGGTCCTGGGACAGGTGCCAGCGCGGGGCCTGCTTGGCGCGGTGATGTCGCCGGCACAGCGGGCTGGCGTTGCATTCGCAGGTGGGTCCGCCCTGGTCGTAGGGCTGGGTGTGGTCGATGTCGCAGCGGGCTGCGGGGTGGCGGC
>JASHOE010000243.1 GCA_030041275.1 Streptosporangiaceae bacterium | reverse complement strand
CAAGGATCCGCCGCGCACCCACCCGCGACCCGTACTGGCCCTGCGACAGCCGTCCCGGGCCCGTATCCCCATCCCGGAGCGGGATGGTCTCGTGATCGGAGTCGAACGACAGGGCTACAGCCACCCGTGCCCCACCCGGCCAGCCCGGCAGCAGCGGACGGCCCGCCCGAACCTGCGCGACATGCCCGCGCCAGGTGGAGTCATCCCACTGCCACGGTGCGACCTGATTCACGACCGCCTCCTCGCTGCGCCGCGACTGACGGCTGTACTGCAGCCGCGGGGCGCGGTTATGGTAACCGTCGTGGGGGTCTGCGGTGACCAGCGCGGCTGGAAGTGTGCACGGCTTTTGGCTAGCGAGCGCCTGGCCGCGGACTGATAGCCTTCCAGGCTCCGCGCGACGCCGGCCGCGCTGCGGGCGCCATGTGAGAACATCTGAGCGTGGGAAGCGAGGAGGACACCCGGCTCCCACTGGTGCTGGGACCGGTGTCGAACGGCGAGTTCATGCCGACGGCGGCGAGTGCAGCTGATGTCGGCTTAGCCCGCGCGGTGATTCGGCCGGGCGGCTCGGGCCGCGGACGCGCTGGGCATGGACCGGCGGTTGTTCCTGCAGACCGCCGGCGGCATGGCCGCGCTGCTGGCGACGGTCAACCTGGCGGCGTGCGGCGGCGGCTCGGTGGCGAGCCTCGGCGGTCGCTATGACACGCCGCCGCCGGAGGAGCTGCACGGCCGTGAGGCAGCGCTGGGCAGCAGGGGCGAGTTTATTTTCGATGTGCATACCCATCACGTGATGCCGTCGATGCCGTGGCGGCAGACCGCGCCGAACACGCTGAAGCTGGTGCTGGGGATGGTGCCCGCCGACTGCACTGCCGCGAACCCGCTGACCTGCGTGGACCGGGCCGCCTACCTGCATGACATGTTTCTGGCCAGCGACACCACGATGGCGGTGCTGAGCGACCTGCCGAGCACTGACGCCGACAATGACCCGCTCCCGTTTAACGACGCGGACGAGACCTGGCAGCTGGCGGCATCGCTGACCCGCGGCGGGGCCAGCAGGCTGCTGCTGCAGAACGTGGTGACCCCGAACTTCGGCTCGCTGCCAGCGCGGCTGGAAGGCATGACCCAGACGGCGGCAACCCGGCGGCTGTCGGCGTTCAAGGTGGACACCGCCTGGGGACCGCGCGGGCAGGGCTACGACCTCGACGACCCGGCCGTCGGCCTGCCGGTGGTGCAGCATGCCCACGACCTTGGCGTCAACGTGCTCTGTGCGCACAAGGGGTGCCGCTGCCCTACCTGGACCTGCAGACCGCGTGGAACCACCCCCGCGACGTGGTCGCCGTGTCCCGCCAGTTCCCCGGCATGCAGTTCGTCGTCTACCACTCGGCGTGGACCCTGTATCACACCGAGGGCCCGTACAACCCGGCTGACCCGGTAGGCGTGGACTCGCTGCTGACGGCGCTGGATAAGTATGACGTGCCGCCGAACAGCAATGTCTGGGCCGATGTTGCCGCCATGTGGCGGAATCTGCTGCCCTACCCGGTGCAGGCCGCGCACGCCCTGGGCAAGCTGCTGTCCCGGCTCGGCGACGACCGGCTGCTGTGGGGCACCGACAGCGTGTGGTACGGGCCGCCGCAGACCCAGATCATGGCCTTCCGCGCTTTCCAGATTTCCCCCGAGCTCCAGGAACGGTACGGCTACCCAGCGCTCACCGATGCGATCAAGGCGAAGGTACTAGGCCTCAACGCGGCCCAGCTGTGGGGCGTTGACCCAGACGCGACCCGGTGCGAGCTGACGGCCGACACCCTGGAGCGCAGCCGCCCGATCGCGCGCGTCCTCGCCAGCGAGGGTGAGCTGCCGGCACCGTGGGTGCCCCGCGGTGCCATCACTCGCGGCCAAGTACTGCACTGGCTGGCGCACGAGCGAGGCCCGTGGCTGCCCGCGTGACAACCTGTGCGCGTAAAGACCAAGACTCTTTATAGTGCTTACTCGTGCGCCTCGTTATTGCCAGCTGCAGCGTCGACTACGCGGGAAGGCTCAGCGCTCATCTGCCGCTCGCCACCCGGCTGCTCATAGTCAAGGCGGACAGCTCGGTGCTCGTGCACAGCGACGGCGGGTCCTACAAGCCGCTGAACTGGATGTCGCCGCCATGCAGGCTGACCGAGGAACCGGGGCGCTGGGTCGTCACTGGCAAGTCCGGCGAGACGCTGACGATCGTGATCGCAGAGATCATCAGCGACTTTTCGTTTGACCTCGGCTCGGACCCGGGCCTCGTGAAGGACGGCGTCGAGTCGCACCTGCAGGAGCTGCTCGCGGCCCAACTCGAGGTGCTCGGCGCCGGATGGCGACTCGTGCGGCGGGAATTCCCCACCGCCATCGGGCCGGTCGACCTGATGTGCCGCGACTCGGCCGGGGTGAGCGTCGCCGTCGAGATCAAGCGGCGGGGCGAGATCGACGGCGTTGAGCAGCTCACGCGGTACCTGGAACTACTCAACAGGGACCCGCTGCTTGCGCCCGTACGGGGGGTCTTCGCCGCGCAGGAAATCAGGCCCCAGGCCCGGGTGCTGGCCGAAGACCGTGGCATCCGCTGCGTGACGCTGGATTACGAGACGATGCGCGGGATGGACGACGGCATGCTGCGGCTGTTCTGAGGGGCGCTGTGACCACGCGATTCGACACGATCCACACCGAGCGGCTGCTGATGCGACGCTGGCGGGACGCCGATCGTGAGCCGTTCGCCGCCCTCAACGCCGACGCGGAGACGATGCGGTACTTCCCCGCCACGCTAGCGCGCGCCGCGAGCGACGCCATGGTCGACGTCATGGAGGCACGCTTCATCCAGCGCGGGTTCGGTCTGTGGGCGCTAGAGATCGCCGCGACCGGCGAGTTCGTCGGCTTTACCGGGCTGAACGGCCCCATATCGGATGGGATTCCGGGGGCGGGCGGCATCGAGATTGGCTGGCGGCTGGCCCGCCACGCCTGGCATCAGGGTTACGCCACCGAGGCGGCCACCGCGGCGCTCGACGTCGCGTTCAACGGCGCCGCGCTACCGGAGATCTGGTCGTTTACCGCGGTACTCAACGAGCCATCGCAGGCCGTCATGCGCCGGATCGGCCTGACCGAGGTCGCCAGATTCGACCATCCGCGAATTCCGCTGGGCCATCCGCTGCGCCCGCACGTGATGTACCACCTGGACAATCCCGCGCCACCCGCGAGCTGACGGCCGGCCCAGGTCAGCCCCGCAGCAGGTGGGCGTTGACCTCGCGGGCACCGGCAGCCAGCTCTGGTACCACCACGACGTTCACGCCGGCGGCGCGCAGCCGGGCGACCCCACCACCGGGGGCCAGGATCGGCGGCTCGGTCCACGCGATCGCAACCCGGCCGACGCCGCTGGCGATGATCAGATCCGCGCACGGCATGGGCCTGGAAGCGCGGACGGCGCAGGGTTCGAGCGAGCTGTACAGCGTGGCGCCGGCGAACTGCGCGGCCGAGCGCTGACGGCCCGGATCTGGCGGGGGCAGGCCCAGCTTGGCGAGCGCGACCTCCTCGGCGTGATCGGCCGGGTCGGTCTCGCGCGAGAAGCCGGCCGATAGTACGCTGCCGTCCGCGCTGACGACCAGCGCGCCCACTGAGTACGCGGTGGACGACGGCTGGCAGCGCCGCGACAGCTCGATCGCCTCGAGCAGCCAGCGGCGATCAGCATCCTGGCCGCGACTGTCCACGGGGGCAATGTAGCGCCTGGCTGGGCACCCCGGCGCGGACCGCCGGCGCCCGAATCGGCGGGCGTAGAATCGCTCGAAATCGTGCGGAACGGCGGTGCAACCATGACGGCGACGCTCGGAAATCATGCGGTCGTACGGTCGACAGAGACCTTCGACTCGCTGAATCCGGCAACGGGCGAGGTCATCGGCACTTACCCGGTCTACAGCGACCAGGACGTCGCGGACACGGTGCAGCGGGCGCGGGCCGCAGCGCAGTGGTGGGCTGATCTTGGCTTCGCCGGCCGCCGACAGCGCCTGCTGGCCTGGAAGTCCTACCTGACCAGGTACGCCAGCCGCCTCGCGGAGCTGGTGCACACCGAGACCGGCAAGCCGGTCGCCGATGCGCAGCTGGAGATCCTGCTGGCGATCGTGCACGTCGACTGGGCTGCGAAGCACGCCCGCCAGGTGCTCCGCCCGCGCCGGGTGCGCAGCGGCCTCGTCGCGCTGAACCAGGCCGCCACGCTGGAGTACCAGCCGTTCGGCGTGGTAGGCGCCATCGGCCCGTGGAACTATCCAGTATTCACGCCGATGGGATCCATCGCCTACGCGCTCGCGGCCGGGAACGCCGTCGTCTTCAAGCCGAGCGAGCTCACGCCCGCCGTCGGCGCCTGGCTGGTGAGCTCCTTTGCCGACGTCGTACCGGAGCAGCCAGTACTGCAACTGGTAACGGGGAAGGGCGAGACCGGGGGCCACCTGGCGCGCAGCGGTGTCGGCAAGATCGCTTTCACCGGCTCGGCAGCGACCGCGAAGAAAGTCATGGCCGCCTGCGCGGAGAACCTGACCCCGCTGGTGGCTGAGTGCGGCGGCAAGGACGCGTTTCTGGTCGGCGCCGACGCCGACCTGGACGCGGCGGCTGATGCCTGCGCCTGGGGTGCGATGTCCAACGCCGGTCAGACCTGCGTCGGCGTGGAACGGGTCTACGTGGTCCAGGACGTGTACCACACGTTCCTCGAAAAGCTGACCGAGCGGGTGACGAAGGTCAGGCCGGGTGACGACCGCGAGGCGGACTACGGGCCAATGACGCTCCCCGACCAGGCCGAAGTGGTCGAAGAGCACATCGCTGACGCCCTGGCCCGCGGCGGTCGGCCGGTGGTCGGCGGCATTGCCAGTATCAGGAGGCCCTACGTCGGCCCGGTGATCCTGGCCGACGTGCCCGAAGAGAGCAAGGCCGTGACCGACGAGACGTTCGGCCCCACCATCACCGTCGCGAAGGTCGCCAGCCTGGCGGAGGGCGTCGAGCGCGCCAACGAGTCCCGTTACGGCCTGGGCGGCACGGTGTTCGCCGGCAACCGGAAGGCGGCCATCGCGGCCGCCAAGGCACTCAAAAGCGGCATGACCGCCATCAACTCCGTCATCTCGTTCGCCAGCGTGCCGTCGCTGCCGTTCGGCGGAGTGGGCGATTCAGGCTTCGGGCGCATTCACGGCGCTGACGGCCTGCGCGAATTCGCGCGCCCCAAGGCGATCACCCGGCAGCGGATGAAGTCGCCGGTGAACCTCACCTCGTTCGACCGCACCGACGCCGACCTCCGGAAGGTTCTGGGCCTCGCGACTCTGCTGCACGGCAAGCGGTACAAGTAACCGCCGCAGGGCGACCGGCCGCTGACCGCGGCGCGCCGTGGACGGGCAGCAGGCGCTACGGCGTCGGGGCTGCCGCCAGCGGCGCTGCCGCTGGATCTACCGGCGCGAGCGGCGCGCGGCCCTGGATGAGGTCGGCGGCCCGCTCAGCTATCGCGATGGTCGGCGCGTTGGTGTTGCCGCGCGGCACCGTCGGCATCACCGAGGCATCGACCACTCGCAGCCGGTCTACTCCGCGAACCCGCAGTTCGGTGTCCACGACGCTAGTCAGCTTGCTGGCGGCGAGCTTGGAGTCGCCACCCATCGCGCACGTGCCGACCGGGTGGTAGATCGTCGAGATGTCGCCGCGGATCCACTCGCGCAACTGCGCCTCGCTCTGCACGTCCGGGCCCGGCGCGAGCTCTGCGGAGAGCTGCCTGGCCAGCGGCCGGGTCGCCGCGATCTCTCTGGCGATGCCGATGGCCTTGACCAGCGGGTCCAGATCCGCAAGGTCGGACAGGTAAGCCGGGTCGATCGCGGGCTTATGCCGCGGGTCGGCGCTGCGGAGCCGAATTCGGCCCCGGCTGCCGACACTCACCAGCGTGATGAGCACGGACAGCGCCCTGGTCGAGGGGTCGGCCAGGCCGCCGTCCACGTACGGCACCGGCAGCACGTGCCACTGGATGTCGGGTGCGACCAGCCTCGGATCAGTGCGGGTAAAGCCGCCGGCCTCCGCGATGTTGGTCGTCATCGGACCGGTGTGAGTGAGCTGCCAGCGAGCAAGGTTGCGTCGCCCGGCGCGCTCCCACAAGCTGGTGGTTTTGGGGGCGTTCCACATCGCGGTGACGACGGGGTGATCGGAGAGGTTCGCGCCGACGCCTGGGCTGTCCGCCATCACCGCGATGTTGTGCTCGTGCAAGTGGTCGGCTGGCCCCACGCCGGACAGCATCAGCAGCTGCGGGCTGCCGATGGCGCCGGCCGACAGGATGACCTCAGCCTCGGCGCGGACCAGTTCCTCGACACCCCGGTGCAGGTAGCGCACACCGGTAGCCTGGCCGGCCTCGATCTCCACGCCCGTGACGAGCGCGTCGGTCACGATCGTGAGGTTAGCCCGGCCGCTGGCCGGGTGGAGATAGGCGTCAGCGGCGGACCAGCGTCTGCCGCCCTTTTGGGTTACCTGGTAGTAGCCGACACCGACTTGTTCCGGCCCGTTGAAGTCGTCGTTGGCGGGCAGTCCGTGGTTGCGCGCAGCCGCAACGAAGTCACCAGTGAGCGCGCTCTTGAACCTGAGGTCCTGGACGCTGAGCGGACCTGCGTCGCCGTGGTAGGCGGAGGCGCCACGGGCGTTGCCCTCCGCGCGCAGGTAATACGGCATCAGATCGGTATAACCCCAGCCATCGCAGCCGTAGTCGTCTCGCCAGGAGTCATAGTCGTGCCGATTCCCGCGAATGTAGATCATCGCGTTGATGGAGGATGAACCGCCCAGCACTCGGCCGCGCGGCCAGTAGATGGACCGGCCGAGCGCGCGGTCCTGCGGGACCGTCTGAAAATCCCAGTCGTACGCGGTCTTGAAGAGCAGGTTGATCGCGGCGGGGATGTGGATCTCGTCCGCGGTGTCGGGCGGCCCGGCCTCGAGCAGCAGCACGCGCGTACCAGGATTCTCACTGAGCCGCGCGGCCAGCACGCAGCCCGCGCTGCCAGCGCCAACGATGACATAGTCGTACACGGCCGGTCCTCCAGCTCAGCCCGGAAAATCCGATCAATACCCTACTAAGCCGGCGAGTCTCACCGGGTCCGGACGCAGGTAGCGCGCCGCCGTCAGGTGCGGCGCGCCGCACAAGCCCGGTGAACACAACAGCGCGCTCCCGGTCCTAGGACCGGGAGCGCGCTCCCCCCACCTGTTGCGACCCGGGCAATCCCGGCGGGCCCCCGAGAACCGCCGTTTTGCCCTGTGTGGGCCGCGAGCCGCCTAGCGGCTCATATTTCGGACCCAGACGGGTCCAAGGTCCGAGTGCGAGCTGGGCCGCTCCCTGACGGCTCCCCCCGAGGCCGAGCACGGAGATCGACGCCCAGCTCTGTCACTCTTCGTATTCATACGATGCCACATCGTGTTCGAGTTTGTGAATACCCGTGAGCCGGATCGCTAACCTTGATACCCGCGGGACTTTTGTGACGAGTTACCTGCGGCCTCCGCGCCGCCACAGCCCTGCTGCCGCGTTACCGAGCGTCACCACGGCCGGAGCAGCACGCTACGGTGATACCCATGCCGCCAGATCGCGATACCCCGGTCGTTCTGTCCAAGATCTACACCCGAACGGGAGATGACGGGACAACCGCCCTCGGGGACATGAGCCGGGCACGGAAGACCGATCCGCGGCTAGCTGCATACGCCGACACCGACGAGGCCAACAGTGCCATCGGTGTGGCGATGACTATGGGCCAGCTGCCCGATGACATCCGCCAGATCCTGCTGAGAGCCCAGAACGAACTGTTCGACGTCGGTGCGGATCTGTGCAACCCGGTTATTGCGGACCCGGCCTATCCCCCGCTGCGCGTAGACGAGAACTACATCAGGGCGCTAGAGCAGTCCTGCGACCAGTTCAACGCCGACCTGCCCGTGCTGCGTAGCTTCGTGCTACCAGGCGGAACCCCGGGCGCCGCGCTGCTCCACGTCGCCAGGACCGTGGTTCGGCGCGCCGAGCGATCCGCGTGGGCCGCGCTGGAAACCTATCCCGACAGCATGAACCCGCTGACGGCCAAGTACCTCAATCGCTTGTCTGACCTGCTTTTCATCCTCGCGAGGAAAGCCAACGAGACGGTCGGCGACGTGCTGTGGAAGCCGGGCGGCGAGCGCTAGCCAGCCTCGCCGGCCGCCGCTAGCAGGGCACGGTAGTAGCGCACGTCGGCCGGCTCTTCCGGACCAGAAAGCTGCTGCTCCTGAAGCGTGCGGTCCAGCAGTGCCTGGGTCTCGGCTGTGTTGACGTCACTGCCGAGTACCGCCTGCCTGGCCAGGATCGAGACCCGGTTGTTCGCGACCGACAGGAAGCCGCCGGACACCGCGGCAAGGACGTCCGGCTGGCCGGGGTTCTCTGTCCGGATCTGCACCAGGCTGCCCTCGTACAGGATGCCGATGACGGGAGCGTGATTGGTGAGGATGCCGATCTCGCCGTCGCTCGTTCTGGCGATCACCATCTCGGCGTTCCCGGCCCAAAGCTCGCCTTCAGGCTGGACAAGCTCCACGGCCAGCGTCATCTGCGCGACTCCTGGCGTTCCAGGTCCTTGGCCTTCTTCTCGACGTCCTCGATCCCGCCGACCATGTAGAACGCCTGCTCCGGATAGCCGTCGTAATCGCCCTCGCAGATCGCCTTGAACGACGCGACGGTCTCCTTGAGCGGCACGAACACGCCGGGCTGGCCGGTGAACTGCTGCGCGACGAACATCGGGTGCGACAGGAACCGCTCGATGCGCCGCGCGCGCTGCACCGTGACCCGGTCCTCCTCCGACAGCTCGTCGATGCCCAGGATCGCGATGATGTCCTGCAGCTCGGTGTAGCGCTGCAGGATCCGCTGCGTCTCACGGGCGACGGCGTAGTGCTCCTCGCCGACATAGGCCGGGGCCAGGATCCGGGAGGTTGACGCCAGCGGGTCCACCGCCGGGAAGATGCCCTTCTGCGTGATCTCCCTGGACAGCGCCGTGGTGGCGTCGAGGTGGGCGAACACCGCCGACGGCGCGGGGTCGGTGTAGTCGTCGGCAGGCACGTAGATCGCCTGCATGGAGGTGATCGAGTGACCGCGGGTCGAGGTGATGCGCTCCTGCAGCTGACCCATCTCGTCCGCCAGCGTGGGCTGGTAACCGACCGCCGACGGCATGCGTCCGAGCAACGTGGACACTTCCGACCCAGCCTGGGTGAACCGGAAGATGTTGTCGATGAACAGCAGCACGTCCTGCTGCTGCTCGTCGCGGAAGTACTCAGCCATGGTCAGCGCCGACAGCGCGACGCGCAGCCGGGTACCCGGCGGCTCGTCCATCTGGCCGAACACGAGCGCGGTGTCCTTAATGACGCCCGACTCCGTCATCTCGATGAAGAGGTCGTTCCCTTCACGAGTGCGCTCGCCGACGCCGGCAAAGCAGGACACGCCACCGAAGTTCTTCGCAACCCGGGTGATCATCTCCTGAATCAGCACCGTCTTGCCGACGCCCGCACCGCCGAACAGGCCGATCTTCCCGCCCTTCACGTACGGCGTCAGCAGGTCGATGACCTTGATCCCGGTCTCCAGAATCTCGGTGCGCGGCTCGAGCTGGTCGAACGGCGGCGGGTCCCGGTGGATCGACCAGCGCTCGGTGACCGTCAGTGACGACGCGGGCGCGTCCAGGGGCTCGCCGAGCACATTCCACAGGTGGCCTTTGGTCACGTCTCCGACCGGCACCATGATGGGCCCGCCAGTGTCGGTCACGGCAGCGCCGCGCACGAGGCCGTCGGTCGGCTGCATCGAGATAGCGCGGACCGTGTCGTCGCCCAGATGCTGCTCGATCTCCAAGGTCAGCGTCCGGGTCGTGTCGCCGAGCGTCACGTCCACGTGCAGCGCGTTGTAGATCTCGGGCATTTCCTCGGTCGCGAACTCGACGTCCACGACGGGACCAATCACCCGGGCTACTCGGCCGGTCGCGGCCGCGCGTGCCTCGCTGCTGGCGGTGGTCGGTGTTGTTGCGCTCATGTTGCTGCTCTCTTACTCCCTGGTAGCGGCGGCGAGCGCGTTCGCACCGCCGACGATTTCGCTGATCTCCTGGGTGATCTCCGCCTGCCGTGCCTTGTTCGCTTCCCTGCTGAGCTGCTCGACCAGCTCGTTGGCGTTGTCGGTGGCAGACTTCATCGCCCGGCGCCGCGACGCAATCTCCGACGCTGCAGACTCAAGCAGCGCGTGGAACAGCCTGCTTTCCACATACCACGGCAGCAGCGCGTTGAGAACATCCTCGGGCGACGGCTCGAACTCGTAGCTGGGTAGCGGGCCCGACGGAACCTCCGCCGTCTCCTCGATCACCAGCGGGAGCAGTCGCCGCACGACCGGCCGCTGCGTCAGCATCGACACGAATTCGGTGTAGACGATATTGATCTCGTCCACGCCGCCCTCCTCCGCCGAGAGCGCGTACGCATCCAGCAGAGCCTGCGTGATCTCAGCCGCGTTGTGCTGCCGCGGCGTGTCGGAGAAGCCGCTCCACTCGCCGGCCATCTCGATCTGCCGGAACCGGTGCCAGGTAATGCCCTTGCGTCCGGCCACGTACGACACCGTCTCAAGCCCGCGCTCCGACAGCAGGCCGCGCAGCCGCTGAGCTTCGCGGAGCAGGTTGGCGTTGAACCCGCCGGCGAACCCCCGGTCGCTGGTGACGATGACGACGGCCGCCCGGCGCGGACTCTGCTCCGGCCGGGTCAGCGGGTGATCAACGTTCTCCGACATGCTGACGACGGCCTCGACCGCGCGAGTGAGCTCGCGCGCGTACGGTCCGGCCGCGTGCAGCCGCTGCTGCGCCTTGATAATCCGCGAGGCGGCGATCAGCTCCTGCGCGCGCGTGATCTTGGCGGTGGACTGGACGCTCCTGATCCGCCGCCGGACCGCGCGAAGTTGTGCACCCATGCCGACTTGTCCCTACTGGACCTGGGTGGGGGGCGGCGTCGGACGCTGGCGATGGATGGCCTCAGGCGTGACATCTTCCGCCTGCAGCGGCTTTTCCTGCGGATCTGGGCTGACGAGCAGGTCGCCACCACTCTTCTCGAAGCCCTTCCGGAACTCATCGATCGCGTCCTTCAGCGCGACGATGGTGTCCTCGCTGAGCTCGCCCGTCTCCCGGATTGCGTCGTAGATGCCCTGGTGTGACCGCTGGATCTCGTCGAGGAACTCGCCCTCGAACCGCCGGACGTCCTCGACGGGCACGTCGTCGAGATAGCCCTCGGTGCCGGCCCACACGGAGACGACCTGTCGCTCGACCGGGTACGGGCTGTACTGCGGCTGCTTGAGCAGCTCGACCAGCCGCGCGCCCCGGTCAAGCTGAGCGCGCGAGGCCGGATCCAGGTCAGACGCGAATGAGGCGAACGCCTCCAGGTCACGGTACTGCGACAGCGACAGCTTGAGGCCGCCTGCCACCTTCTTCATGGCCTTGATCTGCGCGTCACCGCCCACCCGGGACACCGACTGGCCAACGTTGATGGCTGGCCGGACACCGGAGTTGAACAGGTCTGTCTCGAGGAAGATCTGCCCATCGGTGATCGAGATGACGTTGGTCGGGATGTAAGCGGAGATGTCATTTGCCTTCGTCTCGACGATCGGCAGCCCCGTCATCGAACCGCCGCCCATCTCGTCCGACAGCTTCGCGCAGCGCTCGAGCAACCGGGAGTGGAGATAGAACACGTCGCCTGGGTAGGCCTCACGGCCCGGCGGCCTACGGAGCAGCAGCGAGATGGCCCGGTAGGCCTCAGCCTGCTTGGTCAGGTCATCAAAGACGATGAGCACGTGCTTGCCCTGGTACATCCAGTTCTGGCCGATCGCCGAGCCGGTGTACGGCGCGATGTACTTGTAGCCTGCGGGATCAGACGCCTGAGCCAGCACGATAGTCGTGTACTCCATCGCGCCCGCGTCCTCGAGCGCGGCGCGCACCGACGACACCGTGGAACCTTTCTGGCCGACGGCCACGTAGATGCAGCGCACCTGCCGCGTCGGGTCGCCCGACTCCCAGTTCTGCTTCTGATTGATGATCGTGTCGATGGCGATCGTGGTCTTGCCGGTCTGCCGGTCACCGATGATCAGCTCTCGCTGGCCTCGGCCGACGGGCGTCATCGCGTCGATCGCCTTGATGCCGGTCTGCAGCGGCTCCGCTACCTTCTTGCGCTGCACGACGGAGGGGGCCTGCAGCTCGAGCTGGCGCTGCTCGGTCGCGCCCTGGATCGGGCCGAGGCCGTCGAGCGGAACGCCCAGCGGTCCCACGGTGCGGCCGAGGAAGCCGTCTCCGACCGGCACCGACAGGACCTCGCCAGTCCGCCGCACCCGCTGCCCCTCCTCGATCTGGCTGAACTCGCCGAGGATCACGACGCCGATCTCGCGCTCGTCGAGGTTCAGCGCGATACCGCGGGTGCCGTCCTCGAACTCCAGCAGTTCGTTAGCCATGGCTGACGGCAGCCCGGAGACCCTCGCGATGCCGTCGCCGCACTCGACGACCGCGCCGACCTCCTCGGTGGCGGCCGCTCCTGGCTCGTAGGCCGCAACGAAACGCTCCAGCGCGTCCCGGATCTCTTCCGGCCGGATTGTCAGCTCCGCCATCTTCCTTACGTCCTTCTTCTCTGTTGCCGGCGCCGGATCTGTGGCCGGCGTTTCCTCGTCTGTCCCCGTCGCGTGGTCAGGTGTGTGAGCAGCGAGAACGGGCTCGTCGGGTGTCTCCGCCGCGCCGGGCTCGCCGCTCATCCTCACGCCACCAGCCGGCGCCTGGCGGTCGCGAGCCGGGTGGCCACGCTGCCGTCGATGAGGTCGTCGCCGATCCGTACGGTCATGCCGCCTGCCACCTTGGGGTCGATCACTACGTTCAGGTGCACCTGATGGTCGTAGGCCGTGGCCAGCGCTGACGTCAGCCGGACCCGCTGCTGATCGGTCAGCGGCGTCGCCACGTGCACCTCGGCGACCAGGCGCTCGCGCCGCCGCGCGGCGAGCCGCGCGTACTCCTCCAGGCTCACGTCCAGGCTACGTCCGAGCGGACTGACCGCAGCCTCCGTGATGAGGCGCAGCGACTCAGGCGTCACCTTGTCGGCGAGCAAGCCCGCGAGCAAATCTCGCTTGGACTGGGCCGGGGCGAACGGATTCGTCAGCGCGATCCGGAGCTCGGGCGTGCTCGCGACGATGCGGCCAAACCGGAACAACTCGTCCTCAAGATCGTCGAGGTGGCCCTCCGCGTCGGCCGCCACGACCACCACCAGGACGGCTAGCTGCTCAACCGCATCGGTCAGGTCGCCAGCAGCCGACCACCGCGCGGCAGCCGCGGAGGCTAGCAGATCTGACGTCTGGGCACTGACCTTCGCGCCGAACACCGATGAAGCCAGCGCAGCGCGCGCGTTCCCCGGTCGCGACTGGTCGGTCAGGGCGCGCCGCAACGCTGGCTGGCTGGCCAGCACGCCGGCCACGGCAAACAGCTCGTTGCCGAGGTCGGCTGCGGCCGCTGGGTCGGTGGTCAGCGGCTCTAGCCGCGCCTCGACCTCGGCGAGTGACGCCCTGCTGATGCCTCTCATGACGACGTCCAGGCTCCCGACGTCTCGCCCTCGCTGGCTTCGAGTTCGGCCAGGAAGCGGTCGACCACCCGGCTCTGCCTCGCCTCGTCAGCGAGCGATTCGCCGACGATCTTGCTGGCCAGTTCAACCGCGAGCGTCCCGACTTCGGCCCGCAGCGACGCGAAGGCCTGCTGCCGGTCGGCCGCGATCTGTGCCTGCGCGGCCTGCGTGATCCGCGCGGCTTCGGCCTGAGCTTGCTCCCGCATTTCCGCGATGATCCGCGCGCCCTCTTCCTTGGACTCCTCGCGGAGCCTGGCCGCGTCGTGCCTGGCCTCCTGCAACTGGGCCCGGTACTGCTCGGCTAGCCGGTTGGCCTCTTCTTGCGCGTCTTTGGCACGCTCGATGCCGCCCTCGATTGCGTCGGTTCGGTCCTGCAGGACCTTCGTGATCCTGGGCAGCAGCACCTTCCACAACGCCACGAACACAATGAGGAACGCGATGCCGCCCCAGATGACCTCGGTCCAGCCCGGGACCAGGGGGTTCCCGCTGAGCGGGGGGGTCACGACGGCCAGGTGCTGAATCATGGCAGCTGCCTCCGGGGACGAGTTACTTCAGGAAGTAGAAGACGGCGATACCGATGAGCGCCAGCGCCTCGGTGAGCGCGAAGCCGATCCACAAGAAGCCCTGCAGGCGGCCCTGGGCCTCGGGCTGGCGCGCAACCGACTCGATGAACTTCCCGAAGATGATGCCGATGCCGACGCCGGGGCCGATCGCCGCGAGGCCATAGGCGAGCGCACCCAGGTTGACGATGTGGAGCTGGTAGATGTTGTTGACATAGCCCGGCGGGCCCGCCGCGACGTAGACCAGGTGATGCAGGTGCATCGCGAGCTGCATAGTTGTGTTTCCTTCTAGTCAGGCCGGCCACGACGCCGGCTTTTCTCTAAAACGGAGGTCGGATCAGTGCGCGGTCTCGTACGCGCCTGAGAGGTAAAAGGCGGTCAGGACGGTGAAGATGAACGCCTGCAGCAGCTGGATCAGCAACTCCAGGCCGGTCAGCGCGATGAGGAGGAGGAAGGAGGCGACCGAGAACACGAGCTGAATCTTCAGAGTCAGCAGATACCAGGTGGCGAGCGAGAACACCAGCAGCAGCACGTGGCCCGCGAGCATGTTGGCCCACAACCGAACCGACAGCGTAAATGGCCGGATGAACACGTTGGAGAGGAAGTCGATCGGCGCCAGCAACGGCAGGATCCACCACGGCGCGCCGGATGGCACCGACAGATTCTTCAGGTAGCGGAGCGGACCCTGCTTCCACATGCCGATGCCCATGTAGAGGACCCACACCATGGCGGTGAGGATGGCCGGGTACTCGAACCGCGACGTGGCCGGGAAGTACAGGATCGGGATGATGCCGAAGATGTTGTTGATCCAGATGAAGAAGAACAGCGCCGACAGGAACGGCAGCCAGTTGTCGCCCCGCTTGCCGAGCTGAGGTCGGAGGATCTGATCCCGGACGAATAGGATGCCGAGCTCGCCGAGGTTTTGGACGCCACGCGGGATCAGCCGCGGCTTCCAGAATGCCGCCCAGAAGAACGTCACCACGATGATGGTGCTGAGCAGCACCAGCAGCATCGGCTTGTCAAAGTGAAAGCTGCCGATGGTGAACAACGGCCGGAAGTAGAAGTCCTGGATCGACGGTGACGGGTAGCCGCAGCCCTGCCCGACGTGGCTGCAGGCGTGGGCGGCCTGGACCGCAACTACGTGATTCACCGGGTTTCCCCTCCAGGCCGTCGCACGACACTCGTCGCGCGCCGCGGCGAATGATGCCGCTGGTCAAGGTCAGTCATCATGGCGTAGCCGACCGTCCGGGTCGCAGCCGGGGTCACCGGAACGCAAAACACGGCCGAATCTGGGCAGCTCAGGACCTGGCGTACCGGAAGATGACCAGCACGACGGACAGCACGATTCCGAGGATCATGCCGAGCGGGAACAGGATGGAGATCCCGGTCCAGTGTGCGATGAGCCAGCCGAGCCCGCCGTACAGAACCATGCCCGCGATCATCGAGCTGAATACCCGCCAGCCGTCGTCCGCCGGGCGCGGCGGAGGCTGCTCCCGCGCCGGCCGGCCGCGTCCGGTCATGACCGAGGTCCCGCGCTGAGCGTCCGCGGGCAGCACGAGCCGCGGGCCGCGATCTGCCGTCCGGGATCCATGTCGCAGCCACGGGTCATCGTTCTCCGTCCGGCTCGACATAGAGCATCTTCGTCCGCTGCCAGGTGACGATCAGCGCGGCCTGGTACACGAGGACGAGAACGATAACGGTCAGGCCGAACGTCAGCCCGCTGAACGACGAGGCGCTCTGCAGCTTGGTTATCAGCACGAGCAGCGCCAGAACCTTGACGAAGTACATGCCCGCCCCGGCACCCATCATGGCCTGCGGGCTGACCTTCGCCCCGAGGAAAAATGCCAGTGCGGTCAGACCGAAGAAGGCCGCCACCACCGCGACGGCGATCGCGGCGCCGAGCACGCCCTTGATGCCGGCCGTGGCGCTGATCGCGAGCATGACCGCGCCCGCGGCGGCCGTCACGAGTGCGGATCGCCGCGCCATCGGGGCGATGTTCGCCAGCATTGTCTGGGCTACTCCGGATGATCTTCAGACCGCTGGGTCAATCCAGCGGAAGCGACGTCCTTGTGGTCCCACTGTCCCGGTCAAGCTACGCCGTCGGGGCCTCCTGGCCACGTGAGCGCAACGTATCACGGTCGCCCTCCCAGCCTCTTACTGGGTGCTCGTGAAAGATATCACAAGCTCTCCGGCGTAGCCGTTCACGAGGTCACCTACCGTGACGAATGACCGCACGGGATCGCATGAACTCGCTGTTCAGAACCGTGTTTCCGGAGGGTAGATCGGAAGTCAAGGGATCGTCATGACAACGCCCACGCGTGCGCACGCGGCGGCGTTACGACTCCCGTCGCTGGTGGCTCGAGTCGGGCAGGCTGCCAGCCGTGGGCCGGAACCACGCCCACTCGCCAGTCACCGCGGGCGGCACCGTACCGGCAGCCGAGCGGCCGCCGTCGCTCACGAACTCGGTCCGGCTTCCACCGGCGGCGCGCTCGCCAGGACCTCCAGGCAAGCCGTGCCAGTCGTCCGTGCCTTGTATCTCGTCACGCGCATCGGGCCTGCGCCCCTCATCGGCCCGCGCGCCATTGCTTCCGTCGCCGGACCCGGCCTCGCTGCCGACACCGGGCCAGGCGCCGACCCCGTTGCCGTGTGCCGCTGCAGGCTCGCCGCCACCAGGCCAGCCACGGGCCCCGTTGCCGTCTGTCGCGGCAGGCTCGCCGCCACCGTTCCAGTCCCCCGCGCGGTCACCGTTGCCCGCGCGCCACTTCCCGGCGTCGCCTCCGCTGCTCCAGCGCAACGCGGCGTCATCGGCCGACGTCGGTCCGGGCTCCCGGCCTCCAGCGGGCTCGCCGCCGTCGCCTTCGGCGGCCGGACCAGGCCGCGAACCAGACAGCACGACCGACTGAGCCGGCGCCGCGCTCGCAACCAGGTTGCCCGCCGACCGCTCGGCCACGGGACGCGCGTCCCGTGGGCCGGCTGGCCGCATGCCGGCCGTCGCGGCCGCCTGAGCGGCCGCGGCTCCGGTACGGGCCTGCTCTCGCCAGTGCCGCCACGGCATGGAGAGCAGCAGCAGGATCGCCACGGCGACGGCCGTGATGACGACGAACACGAGCACCGGCTCACCGTGGTGGTTGGGCGCCTTCGGTAGCTCGGTCTTCTCTATCGACAACCACACCACTGTGCCGGCGAACGCCGCAGCCCACAGGTACATGATCAGGACGCTGGCCCGCATCGAGTGCCCGATGTCCAGCAGCCGGTGATGCAGATGCTTGCGATCGGCCGCGAAGGGCGACTGGCCAGCCCTCGTCCGGCGGACGACCGCGAGCAGCATGTCGCCGTAGGGGATGACGAGCAGCACCGCGGGCAGCAGCAGCGGCAAGACAACCGGGTACCGGTTGATCGAATACTCCAGCTGGGCAGGCGGGAGCGAGTTGATACTCGAGATCGGGGCGTAGGCCAGCACGAGGCCCAGCAGCATCGCTCCGGTGTCGCCCATGAATATCTTCGCCGGGGCAAAGTTGTGCGGCAGGAAACCGACGCACATCCCGATCAGCACCGCCGACGCAAGCGCTGGCGCAGCCAGGGACGAGATGTTGACGAGCTTGGTCAGTGAGTAGTAATAGGCAAAGAACGAAGTCGCCGCGATCGCCACGATCCCGGCGGCCAGGCCGTCGAGACCGTCGATGAAGTTCACCGCGTTGATCGTCGCGACCACGATCACGATGGTGAGCAAGGCCTTCTCGTCCGGCGACGGGATGAAGATGCGACCGCTGCCACCGGGCCAGGGCAGCCAGGCGAACTCGGCGCCCGTCGCGACCAGGATGGCTGCGGCCGCCACCTGGCCGGCCGCCTTGGTGAGGGCATTCAGTCCCCAGCGATCATCGATAAACCCGATGATCACCAGCAGGCCGCCGGCGCCGAGCAGCCCGGTCAGCATGCCAGTGCCCGCGATGGCGTTGTCGTGGAGCTGCGTGATCTCGTTGGCGACGAACAGCGCGGCGGCGAGGCCGGCATACATGGCCACGCCGCCGATCGACGGGACCGGCGCCGTGTGCACGTCGCGCTCCCTGGGCTGCTTGATGGCGCCGACGGCGATGGCGAGCCGGCGGACGAGCGGCGTCAGCACGTAGGTGACGGCCGCCGCTACGAGCAGCGTGAGAACGTAATCTTTCACCGGCTCACCGGGCTAGTCCGGGGTCAATGAGCATTACGGCAACTCTAGAGCACCCCGCGGGCCTCCTGTGCTCACGCCCGGCGTCTCGCTGACCTGCCAAACCCGGGCCCCAGGCAGGGATCATGATCCTCCTGGATCCCCAGCGGTCACGGCGGCGACCTCCCGCAGCCTGCCAACGGAAATGGCGCCGCGCCGCAGCAGCCGCGGCTGCGGGCCGGTCAGGTCGACGATCGTGGAGGCGGCGCCGCCAGACGCCGTCCCGCCGTCCAGGTACACGGCAACCGACTCGCCGAGCTGGTCCCTTGCCTCGCTCGCCGTCGCCGCAGGTGCGGCGCCGGTGAGGTTGGCGCTGGTCACGGCCATGGGACCGGTCTCGCGCAGCAGCTCAAGAGCCACCGGATCCTGCGGCATCCGGATCGCCACCGTGCCCTTGGTCTCGCCGAGATCCCAGCTCAGCGTGCGGGTGGCCCGGCAGACGATCGTCAGCGCGCCTGGCCAGAATTCGTCGATGAGCCGCTGGCCGTCCTGGCCCAGATCCTCCACCAGCGCGGTGGCAGCTCGCACCGTGCCGACGAGCACTGGCGAGGGCATGTCCCGGCCGCGGCCCTTAGCCGCCAGCAGCCGGCGTACCGCAGCGGGGCTGAACGCGTCCGCACCCACGCCGTACACCGTGTCCGTTGGCAGCACTACCAGCTCTCCGGCGAGGACCGCGCTCGCGGCGGCAGCGAGGCCCGCGCTGCGCTGCGCCTCGTCTGCGCAGTCAAACCAGGCGCTCATAGCTGATCATCCTGCCACGCCGACGGCTCCGTCACGGCCGCCTCGCGGTGACGAATCGGTCGCGCCTGGCCAGGTCGGCATGATTGCGCAGGTCCTGCCATCCCGCGTCAGCAAACACCCAGTACACGGACGCGCCCTGCTGGGCGCCGTGCTCCACCGCGACCAGGCCGGCCGGCCGCAGCAGCCTCGCCGCCGTCGCCGCGACCACGCGCACGGCAGTCATCCCGTCGGCGCCGCCCCAGAGCGCGGTCGCCGGATCGTACTCGGCGACCTCAGGCGGGACGGAGGCTCCGACCGGAATGTACGGCGGGTTGCTGACGACGACGTCTACCTGACCGTCCAGGTCAGGTATCGCGCCCGCGAAGTCGCCCTGGTGCAGGGTCACGCGCCCGGCCGTGTGCGGCGCCGCCCGCGCGACGCTCGCGACGTTGCGCTCCGCCCAGCTGAACGCCAGCGGGTCGGCCTCGACCGCGTGCACCCTGGCCCGCGGGACCTCCTGGGCTATCGCGAGCGCGATCGCGCCCGAACCGGTGCCGAGGTCGGCGACCACTGGCTCAGCCACGTCCATCGCAGCAAGCTGCTCGATCGCCCAGCCGGTCATGACCTCCGTCTCCGGCCTGGGCACAAACACACCTGGGCCGACGGCGAGCTCCAGATAGCGGAAATAAGCGATGCCCGTGATGTGCTGGAGCGGCTCGCGGGCCTCCCGGCGGGCGATATCGTCCCAGAACCTCGGGTCGAACCCAGCGTCGGGGACGAGGTGCAGCTGACTGCGCGGCACGCCGTGCAACCACGCGGCGATGACTTCGGCATCGGTCCGCGGGGACTCGACCCCGGCCTCGGCCAGCCGCGCCGTCGCGATGGCGATCTCGTCAAGGAGCAGGCTCACGGCCGCGGACCGTCAGTCGCGGTCGGCGCCGGCCGCGATCTTCTCCGCCCGGTCGGCGTCAACGAGGGCCGCGATGACAGCGTCCAGGTCGCCGTCGATGACCTGGTCCAGGTTGTAGGCCTTGAACCCGACCCGGTGATCGGAGATCCGGTTCTCCGGGAAGTTATAGGTGCGTACCCGCTGTGACCGGTCGACGGTGGCAACCTGGCTGCGCCGCTCGGCCGCCGCCTGCGCGTCCGCTTCCTCCTGCGCCATCGTCAGCAGCCGGGCCCGCAGCACCCGCAGGGCCTGTTCCTTGTTCTGCAGCTGGCTCTTCTCGTTCTGGCACGACACCACCACGCCGGTGGGCAGGTGGGTGATCCGAACCGCCGAGTCGGTCGTGTTCACGCTCTGCCCGCCGGGGCCGGTCGAGCGGAACACGTCGATCTTCAGGTCGGCGGGGTCCAGGGTCACGTCGACGGGGTCCGCCTCAGGCATGACCAGCACGCCGGCCGCCGAGGTGTGGATCCGTCCCTGCGACTCGGTCACCGGCACGCGCTGAACGCGGTGCACGCCGCCCTCGTACTTGAGCTTCGACCAGGCGCCTTCGTCGCCGCTCGCCTTGACCGCGACGGTCGCGTCCTTGTAGCCGCCAAGGCCGGTCATGGTGGAGTCCAGCACCTCGGTCTTCCAGCCGTGCCGCTCGGCGTACCGCAGGTACATCCGCAGCAGGTCACCGGCGAACAGCGCCGACTCCTCGCCGCCCTCACCCGCCTTGACCTCAAGGATGACGTCTTTGATGTCGTTCGGGTCGCGCGGCACCAGCAGCTCGGCGAGCCGCTCCTCCAGCTCAGCGCGGCGCGCCGCGAGCTCCTCGGCCTCTGCGCCGAACGACGCGTCCTCGGGCGCCAGCTCGCGCGCCGTCGCCTCGTCGGCTGACACCTGCTGCCACTGCGTATAGGCCTGGACCACCGGCGTGAGCTCGCCGTACCGGCGGCTCAGCGCCCTGGCCCGGTCGGGGTCGGCGTGGATCGCCGGATCCGCCAGGTCGCGCTCGATCGTGGCGTGCTCGGCGGCCAGATCGGCAAGCCGCTCAAACACCGCCTACCTCCCTCATCACTGTGCTGCGTCCGGACAGGCGTGCGTTCCCTTCCCTAGCCCAGGGAAGGGAACGCCGTTGCTGGTGGCTACCGGCCGCCCGCAGCCTTCTTGCCAAACCGGCGCTCGAACCGCGCGACTCGCCCGCCGGTGTCGAGGATCTTCTGCTTGCCGGTGTAGAAGGGGTGGCAGCTCGAGCACACATCGGCGTGAATGACGCCGTTCTTCGCCGTGCTCCGGGTCTTGAAGGTGTTGCCGCAGCTGCAGACCACCGTGGTGTCTACATACTCCGGGTGGATACCTGACTTCATCTTCTTACTCCTGGTTCCCGCGGTCGCCGGGTCGCCTCGCTTCGCGAGCGGGCGGGAACCGGTACCGCATCAGTCGTGGTCTACCAGTGTGCCAGAGGACCAACGCGCCGACGCCGCCCTGCATTCCGGTTCCCGCCGACAGCTAGTCCGATTGTTCCGGTATGCGCCGGATAGCCATGCCCCTGAGAGCCTGTCCTCATCCTTGCGGCCGAACTTTGTGGGAGTTTCGGAGGGAGAAACTAGGGCACTCCCAGCGCGAAATCAGTCGGAACCTCCACCATGTCGGTCGAAACCTCCACCATGTCGGCTGCCGGCATCTTCGGGCCTGGCGTGGTCTGGCGTTAGGCGGACGGCGAGGTCTTCTGGACGACCAGCAGGAACTCCGCGTTGCTCTTGGTGCCCTTCATCCGGTCCATGAGCAGCTCCAGCGCCTGCTGTGGCTCGAGCGCGTGCAGCACTCGGCGCAGCTGCCACACGATCCTGAGCTCCTCGGGCGACATCAGCAGCTCTTCCTTCCTGGTGCTGGACGCGTCCACGTCCACCGCCGGGAAGATGCGCTTGTCCGACAGCTCGCGGCGGAGCCGCAGCTCCATGTTGCCGGTGCCCTTGAACTCCTCGAAGATCACCTCGTCAGCCCTGGAGCCCGTCTCGATCAGCGCGGTGGCGAGGATCGTCAGCGAGCCACCGTGCTCGATGTTGCGGGCCGCGCCGAAGAACCGCTTCGGCGGGTACAGCGCGGTCGAGTCGACGCCGCCGGACATGATCCGGCCGCTAGCGGGCGCGGCCAGGTTGTAGGCGCGACCAAGCCGGGTGATGGAGTCGAGCAGCACGACCACGTCGTGCCCCATCTCCACGAGCCGCTTGGCCCGCTCGATGGCCAGCTCGGCGACGGTCGTGTGGTCTTCTGCGGGACGGTCGAAGGTGGAGTGGATGACCTCGCCCTTGACCGTGCGCTGCATGTCAGTGACTTCCTCGGGTCGCTCGTCGACGAGGACGACCATGAGGTGGCACTCGGGGTTGTTCTTGGTGATCGCGTTCGCGATGGCCTGCAAGATCATCGTCTTGCCCGCCTTGGGCGGCGACACGATGAGGCCTCGCTGACCCTTGCCGATAGGGCTGATCAGGTCGATGATCCGGGTGGTCATGTTGGCCGGGTCTGACTCAAGCCGCAGCCGGTCCTGCGGATAGAGCGGCACCAGCTTGTTGAACTCGGGCCGTGTCTTGGCCTGCTCCGGGTCCAGTCCATTGATCTTGTCGAGGCGGACCAGCGCGTTGAACTTCTCCCGCCGCTCGCCCTCGCGCGGCTGCCGGATTGCGCCCTCGATCACGTCGCCCTTGCGCAGCCCGTACCTGCGAACCTGCGACAGCGAAACATAGACATCGTTCGGCCCAGGCAGGTAGCCAGTAGTCCGGACGAACCCGTAGTTGTCCAGCACGTCCAGAATCCCGGCGATCGGGATCAGCACGTCGTCCTCGCTGATCACCGGCTCGGCGTCGGAACCGCCGCCACCGCGCTCGCGGCGCCTGCTGCCCCCGCTCCGGTTGCGGTACCGGTCCCGGCTGCGGCGGCTGCCGCCGCCACCGTCCCGGTCGTCATCGCGACCGCCCTGGTCGCGGTTGTTCTGGTCGCGGTTGTTCTGGTCGCGGCCTGCAGACTGGTCGCGGCCGTTCTGGTCGCGGCCACCCTGGTCGCGGTTGTTCTGGTCGCGGCCGCCGCTCAGCTCACGGTCCTGGCCGTCGCTCGCGGCACGCGACTGCTCGCCGTCGTCCCGGCGCGTGTTCGACCGGCGCCGCCGTTCGGGACGCTGGCCATCGCCAGCCTGCTGGGCGTCCTCGCGCACGGTCCCGTTGACGGCGGTGCTACCGCCGTCTGTGACGTTCGAGCCGCCAGCGGGACCACCCGCAGGCGCACTGCCGATTCCGGTGTCAGCCGGGCGCGTGCCCTCGCCGATCCCGGTGGCGCTGGTCGCGCCGAGCCCTGGCTGTATCGATGTCTGTGGTTCCATGGCGTCCTGCTCAAAGGTGCGGTTTACGCCGGCTCCCGCAGGCGTCTTCCGCTGGACTGGGTTGTCAGAGATCTGGGTCTCGTGGGGTAGGGGCTGCTGGTCGTGGCCTACCTGGGCAGCAGCTGACGCGCGCCCGCTCTCGCTGCTCCCGCTGAGGGTGCCGGTGCCCTGCGGCCCGCCCTGTCGCCTCTCCTCAATGGCCGCGATGAGCTGTCCCTTGCGCATCCTCGCTGTGCCGGTGATGCCGAGCGACTGGGCAACCCGCTGAAGCTCCGGCAGCAGCATCGCTGACAGTCCCCCGGCTCGGGCTCCGGCACCCCGCGAGTCATCTGTCCTGGCAGCGCCGCTGCCGGCGGCGGTGTCAACGGCATCCGGCCAGGAGCGTACCGCTCCTACCGGCGCCTGGGAAGTCCCCGCTGCCGTGGCATGGCCGGGAGAACTGGCCGCTGGACTCGCCGTCGTTCCGCCGGGCTGACTAGCCGACCCGGACAGGCCGACAGAATCCCCGTCCTCGACTGAGAACAGGTCCAGGGTGTCGCTCACAAGGGGTCCTTCCCAGGGTGCGGGTCACGGCTGAACCTGCAGCCGACAACCCGCTGTCGTGTTGATATCTGCCATCGCCGCCCGCTAGCGCTATGGCTTGCCGGCCTTCCTGGCCGCGGCACAATGCCGCAAGGGTCTTCGCTGACCAGGTCCTTGGCGAGGGCCGGGCAGACCAGGAACTCCCGCGATGGGCAGATGAATGTCGGGATCGCGCGCCGCCGAGCGCTGGAAAGACGATCGGAAGGAGCACGAACAGGCACCTGTCCCTGGGGCGGGGCATCTGGTGCAGCACCCAGCTTAACACCAACACGACCCACGGCATTCCTTAGGCTGCGGCCGTACTTCGCCACCCGCTTGCGACCTGCCTGAACTGCACGGCTGAGCCGCGGTCGCGCGGAGGTACGCTCGCGCCGGCAGCGGGCACGGCGCGGGAAAACCCGGGGCAAGCGAGAGCAGAGTACGTCCAGGGGGGCTAACTGCTGATGCAGTACCCGCTTCTGCCCAGCTTCAATCGTCGCCCTCGCACACTGGCGCGCCGATGAGCGCGAGACCGACAGCGAGCACGGCCCGCACCGCGTCGGCCAGCATGAGCCTGGCTCCGGCTACCTGTGGATCAGCTGAAGCGGCACGGCCGCCGAACGGCAGCGCCGGGGCCGCCTGCCGCACGGCGAGCCAGGCGGCGCACACGGCTTCGAGATAACCGGGCAGGTCGTCCGGCCGTCGTCGACGTGCAGCCGACGCGACCCGGACCGGCAGCCACGGCAACAGACCGAGCAGCGCCCGCTCGGCCGGATTGGCGAGCAGATCGCCGTCCCGCTCCCCTGCACTCGCGCCGTCCCGCTCCCCCGCACTCGCGCCGTGCCCCTCCCCCGCACTCGGCGCATGCAGGCCAAGTTCTGCGGCCCAGCGCAGGGTCGACGTCGCGTTCAGGTGCGCTTGCTGCACCGGATAGAGCGGATCAGCGCGCGCGACGCCGGCCATCAGCACCCGTCCGAGCTCGGACACCCGACCAGGAGTGGTGCGCGCGAGCCCGTAACGAACGGCCGGCAGGCCGTACCAGGCCACCGCCGCAGCCACCGGCGACTGCCCGCTTCGAGCGGCGGCAGCCCCGGACGCACCTCGTTCCCCTGTTATAAGGGGCCCGGCGGATGCGCCCGCAGCCGCCGCCAGACGCCCGACCATCGCGGCGGCGTGGTCCTGCCACGCGTGCCGCCACGTCGGTTCGGCGGCGAGGTCTGGCCAAGGCCCGATGGAGACAGTGGTGCCCGCGAGATAGGTGCTACCCGCCGCAGCCGGACCAGCAGCAGCCAGTCGGCTCGCCGCCCGGCCGAGCGCGCGCGCCGTCACCGTGAT
Organism: Streptosporangiaceae bacterium; assembly: GCA_030041275.1. Lineage (GTDB taxonomy): Bacteria > Actinomycetota > Actinomycetes > Streptosporangiales > Streptosporangiaceae > JAJYUU01. The sequence continues at coordinate 25 of JASHOE010000243.1, read as the reverse complement.
CGTCAGGTAGCCGCGGCGGGTCTGT
>JASHOE010000037.1 GCA_030041275.1 Streptosporangiaceae bacterium | reverse complement strand
TGGCCGCTCTATACCTACACCGGTGATATTCAGCCCGGCCAGGACACCGGCCAGGGCATCGACCTTAACGGCGGGGTCTGGTTTCTCTTGCGGCCGTCGGGCGAGCCGCTGAGCCAGGGGCTGGCCGGTTGACGCGCTCTGGTCACGCGCCTGACAGGCCGTCCCGGCGGGCGGTCCTGCTGACCGCCGGCGGGCTGTCCGCAGCGGGCGGCGGGTTCGGAGCCGGGTTCGGGGTTGCCCACGCCGCAAGCGGTGCCGGCGATCCGGACCCGGCCGCGGTGCTCCGGGTCCCCACGCCGGGCGAGGATCTGATGACCGAGCACGGCCTGCTGATCCGCGTGCTGCTCATCTACCGGGACCTGATGGCCGGCCAGGCAGCAGGGCAGCCCGTCCAGGCCGGTCACGCGCACGACGCGGCACTGATCATTCACGACTACATCGAGGCCTTCCACGAGGAGCTCGAGGAGGCTTATGTCTTCCCGCGGCTGATCCAGGCCGGTCAGCTGCGGCCGACGGTCAGCACGCTGCTGCTCCAGCATGCACGCGGCCGCGAGCTTACCCAGCTCATCCTCGCTGAGAGCGGCGGCACGGGATCGCTCCCGGCTGCAGCAGCCGACCAGGTGACGAGCGCGATGGCCGCTTTCGTTCGGATGTACGAGCCGCACGAGGCCCGCGAGGACACCGTCGTCTACCCAGCCTACCGAGCGCTGCTGACGCCCGCTGAGATCGCCGATCTCAGCGCGCGATTCGCGGACCTGCAGACCGAGCAGTTCGGTGGCGGCGGATTTACGACCATGCTGGGTCGGGTAGCGGCGATTGAGCAGGCGCTGGGCATCTACGACCTCGCGCAGTTCACTCCGCCGAACATCACGCCGCCCCTCACCTGAGGCAGCACCAGCGCTATGGGGTGCCAGGCGGGGTGACGGTGGCCTCGACCGTCACGATGCCGGCGTGCCGGAACCGGAGCACGAGCTGCACCTGCTGGCCCGCGACGAGTGGCCCCGGATCGACCAGGACGAGATCCTCGCCGAACGGGCTGAGGCTCACTGTGGCCCTCGCCGGGACGGGCAGTGCGGCCACGGCCCGGCCAGACCCGCCAGCACGGCGGCTGGCGAGCTCCACCCGGGCAGCGTCCGGACTGCTTGCCGAGACAAGCACGTCCGCGTTCCCGCTCAGATTACGCAGCGTGAGGTACACCGGGGCGGTACGCGCGGCGCTGGCGTGATCGGTGAACGAGAGCATCGGGATCGCGGCCTGCGTGACGCGGATCCGGACCCTGGTGAGGGATCCGGCGCCGCCGATGGTGACCCAGGCCGCAAGCACGGCGACGAGGACGAGGCTGCAGATCACCGGGGCCGCCCCAGCGCGCGCGAGCTCGTGGGCGACGCCGTGCGCGGCGTGACGATTGGCAGCACCGGGTGGCGACGCGGTGCTCGCGCTGTCTGCTGTGGCCGTCACGGCCGCCACCGGTTCGGGCGGAAACGCCGCAGCAGCAAGCTGTTCGAGACGACGATCAGCGAGCTTGCGGACATGGCGATGCCGGCGAAGAGCGGGTTCAGGTAGCCGAGCGCCGCCAGCGGAATAGCGACGAGGTTGTAGCCGAATGCCCAGGCCAGGTTCACCCGGACGATCCGTCTGGTGGCTCTTGCGAGTTCAATCGCGTCGGCGATTACACCGGGGTCACTTCTCGTCAGCGTCAGGTCGCTGGCGCCGATGGCGGCGTCAGCGCCCGATCCCATGGCCATGCCAAGGTCCGCGGCGGCAAGCGCGGCAGCGTCGTTGACGCCGTCGCCCGCCATCGCGACTGTGTAGCCGGCGTTCTGCAACTCCCGCACTACCCTTGCCTTGGCGGCCGGCTGGGTTCCGCCAAAGACGTTCCCCGCCGGGATGCTAAGCCGACTGGCCGTGGCTTCCGCCGCCTCGCGAGTGTCCCCGCTCAGCACGAAGAGCATCAGCCCGAGGTGGCGCAGGCGTGACACGGCTGCGGCCGCGCCCGGCCGCGGCGAGTCTCCGACCGTCAGCACGGCGTGCGCCTGGCCATCCCACCCGGCAACGACCGCGGTCTGGCCGCTCTCTGCGGCCCGAGCAGCAGCAGCGCGCAGTCCGTCGGGCATGGCCACGCCCGATTCCGTCACGAACGCAGCGCGGCCGACGGTTACCTCGTGACCGGCCACGGCGCCGCGCACGCCCGCCCCGGCGACGCTGGTGAACCCACTGACCGGCGGGAGCTGACCGTACCGCCGGACGGCCTCGATGGCGATGGCCTGGCCAACCGGGTGCTCGGACGCGATCTCGACCGCGCCGGTCAGCACTAGCGCGGTGGCTTCGTCGGAGTCGGGAGCCGTCGTGACGGTCTGGACCGACATCGTTCCCGTGGTGAGGGTGCCGGTCTTGTCGAGCACGAGCGCGTTGACGCGGCCGATGGTCTCCAGCGACTGGGCCCCGCGAATCAGAATGCCGAGCTCGGCTCCGCGGCCGAGCGCGGCCAGCAACGCCGCCGGGGTCGCCAGGCCCAGCGCGCACGGGCAGGCAACGACGAGGACGGCGACGCTCGCGCTCCAGGCGCTGGCGCCGGGCAGTCCGGCACCGAGCCAGAAGCCGAGCGTGACGACGGCGAGGGCGATCACGCACGGGACGAATACCGCCGCGGCCCGGTCAGCCACCCGCTGTGAGCGTGCCTTGCTCGCGAGCGCCTCGGCGACCAGCCGGGTCATGTGCGCAAGCGTCGTGTCTGACCCCACCCTGTCGGCGCGCACGACGAGGCGCCCGGTCAGGTTTACGGTGCCGCCCGTCACCTCGTCGCCGATGGTGATCTCGCGGGGCACGGACTCGCCGGTTAGCAACGAGGTGTCGACGGCCGAACCGCCGCCCGTGACCACGCCGTCCGTGGCGATCTTCTCTCCTGGCCGAACCACGAAGACATCGCCCACCTGAAGCGCTTCGGCGGGCATGGTTCGCTCGCCCTCGTCGGTGAGGACCGTCACGTCCTTGGCTGCGAGCGCCGCGAGGGCGGTGAGGGCGCTGCCGGAGCGGGCCCTGGCCCGAGCTTCGAGATATCGTCCGGCGAGCACGGCGGTCGTGACCCCGGCCGCGGCGTCCAGGTAGATCGTCTGCCCGCTCGCCAGGCCGAACGTCAGGGCGAAGGGCATCCGCATGCCGACCTGGCCAGCCCCGCCGAAAAGCAGCGCGTACAGCGACCAGCCAATCGAGGTGGTAACGCCCAGGCTCACGAGGGTGTCCATGGTGGCAGCGCCATGCCCGATGCCCCGCCAGGCCGCGCTGTGCAGGGGCCAGGCGCCCCAGATCCCCACTGGCGCAGCCAGCACAAGGCTCACCCATTGCCAGCCCGGAAATTGCGCCGATGGAACCATCGCCAGCACGATCGTGGCGAGCGCCAGCGGGATGCACACGACCAGGCGCCGGCCCGCTGCGCGCGACTCGTTGCCCGCGACCATCCCTGCTGAGCCACCGCTAGCGAACGCGGCGGTATAGCCGGCAGTCTCGATGGTGGCGATTAGCTCGGCGGTCCCGCGACCGCCGGAGTTGGTGACATAAGCGCGGCCGGTCACGTAGCTGACCGTCGCGGTCACGCCGTCCAGCCGGTTGAGCTGACGCTCGATGCGCGCCGCACAGGAACTGCAGGTCATCCCGCCGACGCTGAATTCCAGCAGGTCCTCTGCCTGGGGCGGCGCCGGAACCGGCGCCCGGCGCGCTGCGGTCGTCACCGGCGGGCGCTGCCCGGAGCCCGGGCCTGGTCGGCTGCTGGGCCTGATCCTGAGCTCATCTGCATGGTGTCACCAGGAACGCGGGGAGCATGGGCCAGCGTGACAGGCCCGAGCCGCGCGCCGACCGTGAAGGCACCCGCGAACATGACTGCGAGCAGAAGCAGGAATCCGAGGAGCCGTGCTGCCGGGCTCGCCATCTCGACCTCTCTGCACTCGGTTGCCGGGAAGCTGCGCGCGTCGCCGCAGGCGCCGGGCCGCCGTCGGCTCCCCAGTGCATTGTGCCACCGGCGCGCAAGCGCCACGGTGCCGCCAGCGGACCGTGACTGCGGTGACTGCGTCGACTGGCCGGCAAGCAAAGGTCGCCAAGAAATACCCCTCGGCGGTTTATCAATTACCCCCAGGGGGTTTCTCGGTCATACCCCCGTGGGGTTAAGAGTCGTAATCACAAATGTATTGTTCCCACGTTTACGCAGGTCAGAGGCCAGTTGCATGGCGGGTATAAAAGGTTCTAATATCTGCGGCGTGCCTTCGAACCGCCGACTAGATAACACCAGGCGGCTCCCTGCGCGCCGATTGGCAGATGTCAGACCAAAGCGAGGCGCATCATCATGGTGAGTGATAACCCGGCGGTGGCCCACCGCGGGATGATCCACGTCGGCGCGAGCGTGGCTGCCCGGCAGCCCGTGACGCCGGACACCAGGCGCCGCCTCCAGCTCGTGCTCGCCGCGATCTGGCTGCTCGATGGCGTGCTGCAGTACCAGTCGTTCATGTTCAGCCGCGGCTTCAACCAGATGCTCGCCAGCGTCGCGCCGGGCAACCCCGCGGACATCGCCGATCCGATCACCTGGGCCGCCAAGATCGTCGCCCAGCACCCGGTGCCGACGAACGCCGCGTTCGCCACCATCCAGGTCCTGATTGGGCTCGGCATCGCCTGCCGCCGGACGATCCGACCGGCCCTCGCCGCGTCGATCGTGTGGGCGGTCGCCGTCTGGTGGTTCGGTGAAGGGCTCGGCGGGATTCTCAATGGCGGCGCTAGTCCGGTCAACGGCGCGCCGGGCGCGGTGATCATCTATGCGCTGCTGGCCGTGCTGCTGTGGCCGGTAGTAAATGGTGACGGCTCCGGTCAGCCGCCGTTCGTGGCGGCCCGGCCGGTCGGCGCCATGGTCGCCAAGGTGCTCTGGCTGGTGCTCTGGGGCAGCCTCGCCTACTTCGCCGTGACCGCAGCCAACCGGACGACACAGGGCCTGCACGACATGGTCGCAGGCATGGCCAGCGGCGAGCCGAACTGGCTGAGTGCCATCAACCGTGGAGCTGCCGACGTCCTCGCGCACCACGGTCTTGCGGCATCGATCGTGCTGGCGGTCCTGCTGGCGCTCATCGCCGTTGGGATCTTCCTGCCAGTGCCGCTGACCAGAACCGTCGTCCTGCTCGCGATTGTTATCTCGCTGCTCATCTGGGTCGTCGGCCAGGACTTCGGCACGATCCTGGCGGGCGGCGCGACCGACCCGAACTCTGGCCTGCTGCTGGTACTGCTCGCGGCCGCCTATTGGCCCGGCTCGGCGGCCACCCGCCAGTCGCCAGACGCGACGGAGGTGCAAACGTCATGACACCCGCCTGGATCCTGGACACATTCGCGGCGATCATGCTCGTGGTCGCGGGAATCAGCGCAGGCCGGCTTTTCGTCCATCAGTCGTGGTCGGGGCAGGCGGCGGATGCCGACGTCGATGTCGCGCACATCCTCATGGGCATCGCGATGGCAGGCATGCTCGCGAGCGGCCTGCGCACGTTGCCGAACGACGTGTGGGTGGGCGTGTTCGGACTTGTCACGGCGTGGTTCGCGTTGCGGGTCGCAGTGGAAGCGCGCCGCACGAGCGTTGCCAGTTTGATGGGCGCTGGCCATCACCTACCACACCTCCTCCACGGCGCGGCCATGATGTACATGTTCGTTGCCGTGACCGGCGCGGCAAGCTCCGGCGCCGGAATGGGCGGGATGAGCGGGACCATGGGGACACTGCGGCTGCCGACGATCGGCTTCGTGTTCGTGCTGCTCATGATCGGCTGGGCAGTTTTCGACGTTGATCAGCTGACGGGCGCTCGGTGGCGCGGGGACGGTGGCGGGCGCACGGACACCGGAGCCGTGC
>JASHOE010000242.1 GCA_030041275.1 Streptosporangiaceae bacterium | reverse complement strand
GCGCTCGGCCGCGACCGGCACCAGCGCGGCTGCGACGGCGGGAAACGCCACCACGGCGGCGAACGCTGCGCCGAACCCGATCGAGCCGATCGCCAGCGCCAGCACCGGCGGCGTCGCGGCGGCAAGCGCGTTCTGCCCGGTGTTCTGAATGCCGAGCGCCTTGCCGGCCCAGGCGGACCCGGCGTACTCGGCGACCGCGGTGAAGGCCAGCCCGTTGGTGCTGACCGCGACGACGCTGCACGCCAGCAGGATGGGCACCGCGGCCGACGCCCCGGCCGCTGCGGCCGCCGCCAGCGCCCCCATGCCAATCGCCGTGCTCACGGCGAGGATACGCATCGGGCCCATCCGGCTGCCGACCTGGTCCGACCAGTAGCCAGCACCGAGCCGGCTTGCTGCGCCGCCGACCTGCGCTACGGCGAGCAGCCGACCCGCCGCGAGCGCGGTCCAGCCGCGCGCGTCTACGAGAAACACCAGCGCGAAGGTGGCCACGGTGAACTGCGGGACGACCAGCAGCGCGCTGGCGGCGTGGATCCGCCACAGCACGGCCTGCCGATACGGGGACGTCGCGCGCCGCTCACTACCCGCCGCCACGGCGCTCGGCTGTTCCCTGGCCGGATCACGCACGAGCAGGACCACGAGGGCAGCAGCGGCCAGGCAGAACGCGCCCAGGAACAACAGCGGGCCGCCCGTTCCGCGGCTGCTCAGCGCCGGCAGGGTGGCCGCTGCAAGCGCCACGCCCAGCGGCTGCGCGCTCTGCCTGATACCCATGGCCAGGCCGCGCTCGTGCCGGGCAAACCAGCCGAGAATCAGCCGGCCGCTCGCGGCGAACACCGAGCCACCCGCCGCCCCGGCGACCGCCAGGCACAGGGCAAGTCCGGCCGCGCCGTGCAACGAGGCGGCCCCGAGAAGGACCACACCCGCGAGGCCGAGGCCGCTCGCGAGCACCACGCGCTCTCCGAACCGGTCTGCGGCGGCGCCCCAGCCAATGAGGGTCAAAAGCAGCCCGGCGGTGGGACAGGCCACCAGCGTGCTGGCCAGTTCCAGCGAGAATCCCTGGTGCCGAAGCGCGGGAATGAGATAGGCCAGGCCGTACTGGAAGGTGCATCCGGCCGTCATGGCGATCAGCCCGATGACCAGGATCAGCCACCGTCGCCCGGGCGCAGAATCTGCAGAACCCCGGCCTGCGGGAGCGGTCGTTCCGGCTCGCTCCGCGTCGGCCGCGGCGTTGCTCGCCGATCCGCCATTGTCCATATATTGATACTACATGTCCATAATATGAGACACTTGGCTGTGCGGCGGCCGTCGAGAGATGCTGGGTTCATGGACGTCACCGACGGTGCTGTTACCGAGGGCCAACCCGCGCCGGCCGTCGCTCCGATAAAAGCCGGAGCAGTGGACGCGGCTTTCTCTGCAAGGACGACCGACATCTGCGGCGCCGACAACGTCATCACCGACCCGCAGCAGCTGCGCACCTACGAGTGCGACGGGCTGACCGCACATCGCAGCACGCCCGCCCTGGTGGTGCTGCCGCAGACGGCCGAGCAGGTCGCAGACATCGTGCGCGAGTGCGCCGCCCGGCAGATCCCGTTCGTGGCCCGCGGCAGCGGCACCGGGCTGTCTGGCGGCGCACTGCCGCGCACCGACGGCGTGCTGATCGTGATGTCGAAGATGCGCAGCATCCTCGACATCGATCCGGTCAGCCGCCGCGCGATCGTGGAGCCCGGCGTCACGAACCTGTCGGTGAGCAAAGCCGCCGAGCGCTACGGGCTGTTCTATGCGCCGGATCCGTCGAGCCAAGTGGTCTGCTCGGTCGGCGGGAACGTAGCCGAGAACTCGGGCGGGGCCCATTGCCTCAAGCACGGCTTCACCGTCCACCACGTGACCGCCCTGCAGGTCGTTACCCCGGACGGCGACCTGACGTGGCTCGGCGATGGCACCGGCGCGGCTCCCGGCTATGACCTCGTCGGCGCCTTTACCGGTTCGGAGGGCACGCTCGGCATCGTTACTAAAATTGTTGTGAAGCTCACGCCGATCCCGGAAGCCGTTACCACGCTGCTGGCCGCGTTCAAGACGATGGGTGCGGGCGGCGCGGCGGTGTCGGCGATCATCGGTTCAGGCATCCTGCCCGGCGCGATCGAAATGATGGACGAGCTGGCCATCGAGGCGGCCGAAGCGGCGGTGCACTGCCGGTACCCCGAGGGCGCGGGTGCGGTGCTGATCGTCGAACTGGACGGCCCGGCCGACGACGTCGAAGCGCAGACGGCCGCGGTGCGGGCGATCTGCACGGCGGAGGGCGCGTACGAGATCAGGGCGGCGCAGGACGCGGCCGAGCGCGCTGCCATCTGGACCGGGCGCAAGTCGGCCTTCGCCGCCGTCGGCCGGATCAGCCCCGCATACATCGTGCAGGACGGCGTGGTCCCGCGGACGGCGCTGGAGAGCGTGCTCGACCGCATCAGCGCTCTTTCGGCGGAGACCGGCATCAGGGTCGCCAACGTGTTCCACGCCGGTGACGGGAACCTGCACCCGCTCGTGCTGTTCGACGATCGCCGGCCGGGTGAGCAGGAGGCCGCTGAGAAGCTGTCGGGGATGATCCTCGACCTCTGCATCGAACACGGCGGATCCATCACGGGTGAGCATGGCGTCGGCGTCGACAAGTCGCGCTACATGCCGCGCATGTTCGGCGACGAGGACCTCGACACGATGCAGCTACTGCGGTGCGCGTTCGACCCGGGCGGCATCTGCAATCCCGGCAAGGTTTTCCCGACGCCGCGGCTGTGCGGTGAGGTTCCTGGCGTGCGCCGGGCCCCGCACCCACTGGTCGCGGCTGGCGTGATCGATCAATTCTGATGGGAACGGACACCTCAGGGGCAACACCAGCCGACCCAGTCCCGGCCGGCCCAGTCCCGGCCGGCCCACTCCCGGCCGGCACCGTCCCGGCCGGCACCGTCCCGGCCGAACTGACCAGCGCATGCGCCGACATCTCGACCGCTACCGACGCCGATGTCATCGCTGGCATCAAGCCCAGCTACGTCGCGGCCCCTGCGTCGACTGCCGAGGCCGCCGGGCTGCTCGCGGCCGCCGCCAAGCTCGGGCTGACCGTGGTGGCACGCGGCTCCGGCAGCCGGCTGCGCTGGGGCAGCCCGCCAGCGCGCTGCGATCTGGTCGTCGACACCCGGCGGCTGGACCAGGTCCTCGAGCACGCGGCGGGCGACCTCGTCGTCCGGGTGCAGACCGGCGTGGCGCTGGCCGACCTGGCCGCAGTCCTCGCGACCGCGGGACAGCGGCTGGCCCTCGACCCGCCTGGCTCGGGCACGGACGGCGGCGGCACCGTCGGCGGCGGCACCGTCGGCGGCGTGCTGGCCACCAACTCGGCCGGGCCCCTGCGGTACCGCTTCGGCGCCCCGCGTGACCTGCTCATCGGCATCACCGTCGTCCGGCCCGACGGCGTCGTCGCCCGCAGCGGCGGCAAGGTGGTCAAGAACGTCGCCGGCTACGACCTCGGCAAGCTGTTCGCCGGCTCCTACGGCACCCTGGGCCTGATCACCGAGGCGACGTTCCGTTTGCACCCGCTGCCTGACGTGTCGACGTGGCTGACCCTCGACCTGGCCGACGCAGAGTCTGCCGCCGATGCCGTTCATGCGATCGCCGACTCGCCGCTGTGGCCGTCGGCGATCGAGCTGGACTGGCCAGCCGCCGACGCGCAGATCGCTGTGTCGGTCCTCCTCGAGGGTGACGAGACGAGCGTGCTGTCCCGTGCCGATCGCATGCGGATACTGCTGGCGCGTCCGACGGCCGGGTCGCCGTCCGGCCAAAGGAAACGGCCGGACGGCACCCCGATCCATCGCACGCCCAAGGCCGCATCGGCCGACCATGGCGCGCAGTCTCGTGACCCCGAGGGTGCGGGCGGCGGAGTGGCAGGCGGGCCGTTTCCTGCCGCCCGGCCGCCAGCCGATCGTCGCGGCCGCGCCCCGAACGACGGAACCTGCGTCCGCGTCGGATTCTGGGTGGGTCAGCTCGCCAGGGTTCTGGGCACAGTCCGCACGGCCGGGGTGGCGAACGGGGTCGATCCGGCCATCGGCGGATCCGCAGGCGCGGGCGTCCTGGATGTCTGGGTCGCAGCCGACGCGGGAGCGGCAGCAGTGGGGCGGTTTGTGGCGGAGCTCAGGGCGGGGCTCGCGGCGCTGAGTGCAGGGGGCGTAGTGCCGAGCGTGGCGAGCGCGGTCGTGGTGTGGGCGCCGCCGGACGTGCACGACGCGGTTGACGCGTGGGGGCCGGCGCCGTCGCTGGAGCTGATGCGCGCCGTCAAGGATCAGTTCGACCCAGAGCACCGGATGGCGCCGGGCCGGTTCGCGGGAGGGATCTGATGACCAGCGAGAGCCTGCTCGACCCCGACGGCCGGCTGCGCGAGCTGGCCGGCGACTGCGTGCACTGCGGCTTCTGCCTGCCCGCCTGTCCGACTTACCAGCTCTGGGGCGAGGAGATGGACTCGCCCAGGGGCCGGATCCACCTGATCACGCAGGTCCTCGACGGCGGGCACGGCGGCGAGGCAGCCGCGGAGCACTTCGACCGCTGCCTCGGCTGCATGGCGTGCGAGACGGCGTGCCCGTCCGGTGTGCAGTACGGCCAGCTGATCGAGGCCGCCCGCAGCTGGTCCGAGCCGACGGCCGGTGCGCCACCCGCGCCGCTGCCGCCGCGGTCGGCGCGAGATCGGGCGGTCCGATCGGCGATCTTCGCCACCTTCCCGTACCCGGCCCGGCTGCGGGCCGCGCTCGGCCCGCTCCGGGTGGCACAGCGGACCGGCCTCGACCGGTGGATGGCGCACAGCCAGCTCGTGCGCCGGCTTGCGCCCGAGGCGGCCGCCGCGCTGACGGTCGCGCCACGGACGACCCGCAGCCGCCAGGGGCCAGCACGCGGACGGCCCCTAGCCCGGAGCCGCACCGCTTTGCCGACCCGGATCCCTGCGCGGGGCCCCCGCCGTGCCGTCGTCGGCCTGCTGACCGGCTGCGTCCAGCAGGTCCTCTTCCCGCGCGTCAACGTGGCAACTGCCACCGTGCTCGCAGCCGAGGGCTGTGACGTGATCGTGCCAGCGAGGCAGGGCTGCTGCGGCGCATTGTCCCTGCACGGCGGGCGGCGGGCCGAGGCGGCGGCCTTCGCCCGGCACACGATCGAGACGTTCGAGCAGGCACACGTCGACGCCGTCATCGTGAACGCGGCTGGCTGCGGCTCGGCGATGAAGGAGTACGCCGAGCTCCTCACCGGTGACGCCGGCTGGGTCAGCAGGGCGGCGGCGTTCTCGGCTGCGGTTCAGGACTTCACCGAATTCCTAGCCCAGCTCGGCCCGGCGGCGCCACGCTCCGAACTGCCGCTGACGATCGCCTACCACGACGCGTGCCACCTGGCGCACGCGCAGCGAATCACGGCGCAGCCGCGTACTTTGCTGCGCGGCATCCCGGGTGTCAGCCTGACCGAGATCCCGGACGCAAGCACCTGCTGCGGCTCTGCTGGCATTTACAACCTGGTGCAGCCGACGGCCGCAGCCGAACTCGGGGCGCGCAAAGCCGAGAACGTTCGTTCTACTGGGGCCGACCTGATCGTCTCCGCCAACCCTGGCTGCAGCCTGCAGCTAGCCCAGGCGCTCGCGTCGGCCGGCCACCCGATGCCGGTGGCGCACATCGCCGAGGTCATCGACGCCTCGATCAGGGGGCTGCCGCCGGGGACCCTGCTCGGCAGCTAGTGGCTCCGGACCAGAAAATGGCTCCGGACCAGCATGTGGCTCAGGGCAGCGGTGGAGCCAGGCCGGTGCCGACGCTGTCAGCGCGCTGGCGCAAGTAGCCCGCCACCCACCGGTGGGTTGCCCAGTACAGTCCGAGCAGGCCCACCAGTATCGCGACCAGCAGCGAGATCCACAGGTCTGAGCCAGTGGTGGGGAACACCAGGCTTCCTCCTGGGTACAGGCCAGCAATCCTGGTGCCCGCGTGAATGCCGGTCGGCACTGCGCCGTCGTAATCGAGCTTGGTGGCCAGCACGTGGCCACCGGGGACTACAAACTTGCCGTTCCACAGGCAGGCGTTCCGACTGCACGTCCGGCCGGTCGCGATCCAGTAGCCACGGGTACCTTCGTGCAGGCCGGCCCGGATCGCCGGCGCGATATGGGTGGCCGCACCGACAAGCAGGACCAAGGCCAACACGGCGACCACGATCCGCACTAGCGTGTTGGAACCCCGCGGCCGCGTGCCGAGGAGACCCCGGTACGCGGAGCCGTCGACATTCGGTCCGGCTGGACTGAAACCGGATGGCGGCTGCTGGTCGGCTGACACGCTCCGACTATAGGCCGCTCCGTGCACTGCCGACGCTCGTCAGGCTCACCGGGTCCGCACGCATGTAAGCCAGTCGGCAGCGCCGCGGGGGTTATCGTGTGGGCTTCTCAGCGATAGTCGCTGAGAAGCCCACACGCTGAGGTCTTGGAACTCGCTATGTTCAGAGTTTGACCAGCAGCGGTCGGGGCATTGCCTGGCCGGGGGTGGGGCTCGTGAAATTCCTGGTGACCGCGACACCGATCGTGCCGCTGACCGATCCCGCCGTGCTCGACAAGCTGGGTGACTGGATGCGGGCAGAGCAGCGGTCAGGAAAGATCACTCAAGCCTACGGTCTTGTCGGCGGGGGCGGCTGCTCGGTCATGGACGTGGCCAGCGCCGAGGAACTGCATGAGGAGACGGCGTTGTGCCCGGTAGGCGCCTACCTGTCATTCGACATCAAGCCGCTGATCGAGCTCGATGCCAGCCTGGGTATGGGCCGCGACCACCTGCCAGGCTGACCAGCACTGAGGTGCGTCGGCCTGCCACCAGGATCGCCAACATTGTGGCGGCAAACCAGGCGAACATGGTCAGCGCATCGCCCGAAATGCGCGATGGCGCCTGCCCGGCTTCCAGGGACCAGGGACGCCGGCGTCGATCCGGCAACCTGAGGCTCGCATAAGCCCTTGCCTAGTGCGTCACTTCGACGCCAGTTTGTGCGCCAGACTGCTGTCTGGGCAAAGACCGGTGACGTCAATATCTGACTTGACATGACGTCGTCATGACGTCATAGTGGCGTCATGGACCTCAGCGAGTACGCCGAATCGCTCCGGCGCGAGATCACCTCGATCACCAAGTTCGCCGGAGAGGACATCGCCAGGGCCGCCGAGATGATCTCGGAAACGCTGGACTCGTCCGTGCGACTCGCACTGCTCGACGTCCTGACCGCCGCGGCCGAGGAGATAACCGCGAGCCTCGACGAGGCGACCATCGACGTACGGCTGACCGGCACGCAGCCCGAGTTTGTGGTCACGGTGGCTCACACGGCCAGCGAGACCGCCCCAGAACCCGGCGAAGCCGGCGAAGAGGCGGGAAGCGCGAGGGTCACGCTCCGGCTCTCCGAGAGCCTGAAGGCCCGCGTCGAAGCCGCGGCGGTGACTGCGGGTCTTTCGGTCAACGCCTGGCTGGTGCGCGCGATCGCCCGCGCACTTGAGCCCCAGCCTGGCGGGCCGCGGGCGCGGTCATCGTCCCCACCGCCCGGCCGCAAGGGCCTCGGTAAGCGATACACCGGCTTCGCCCGAAGCTGACACCCCCAGTACCTCCGTCCGTAACCGAAGGGCACTGCCATGACCATGTGGGATTTCTCCTCGACCGACCCCATCGACATCTCCATCGACTCGTGGACCTCTGGGAGCGTCGTCCTGGCCGGAGAGCCGACCGACACGGTCGTCGTCGAGGTCGTCCCGAGCCCGCGCTCCGGCGACGCTGACCTGCTCGATCAGGTCCGGGTCGAATTCGAAGACGGCCAGCTCTACATTCACGGCCCGCGCTACGGCTCGTACCGCCGCCGCAGCGGCCTCGACCTCACCATCAAGGCCCCGGTCGGCTCTAGCTGCGCCGCCAAGACTGCCTCGGCAGACGTCTCGTGCGTCGGCGAGGTCAGCAGCCTGACGATCAATACCGCGAGCGGTGACCTTACCGCGTCGACCGTCACCGGGGACGTGACGGCGCGGTCGGCTAGTGGCGACGTGCTGCTCGAGCACGTCGGCGGAGACTTGACGGCGCACACCGCGTCGGGCGACATCAGGGCAAGCCAGGTCGATGGCGCGGTCCGGGTTAACAGCGCCAGCGGTGACGTCGCCCTCGGCTACTGCGCCAGGTCGGTCAACGCCAGGACCGCCAGCGGGGACGTGCAGATCGGCACCGTGGCGTCCGGGGAGGTCGAGCTCGGTAGTACCTCAGGTGATGTCGAGGTCGCTGTGGTGCCGGGCATCGGCGTGTACCTGGACCTGTCCAGCCTGACGGGCACCGTGCGCAGCGATCTCGACGAAGTCGCGAGCGCCGAGGCCGCTGAGGCTGGTGGACCGTCCGTCGAGATCCGGGCCCGGACCATGAGCGGCGACATCCATGTGACGAGGGCCCGCACTGCCCGCCGCGATGCGGAGGAGCCGGCTGCCACCCAAGCCGAGTAGCAGGCTGCCACCCAAGCCGAGCAGCCGGCTGCCACCCAAGCCGAGCAGTCAGCTGCCACCCAAGCCGAGCAGCAGGCTGCCACCCAAGCCGAGCAGCCGGCTGCCACCCAAGCCGAGCAGTCAGCTGCCACCCAAGCCGCATAGACCGCCCGCCGCAGTCGCCTGCGGCCGACTATCAGGAGATCTGAGATGAATCAGCACCAGCTTGCAGCGCTCGCGCGCCAGCACCAGGCAGAGCTCCAGCATCTCGCCGTCGGACCGCACTGGCCGCGCCCCGAGCGCGCCGCCCGGCCGTCGCTTCGGGTACGGACCGGCTGGACGATGGTCGACCTCGGCCTGCGGCTCGCCGCTCAGCCACGAGCTGCCCGGCAGCCGCGCCCGGCCGGCTCATGACAATGACTCAGCCCGAGCCGACCCCGGCTGCCGACCGTTGCCGCGCCAGCCAGCCGTTTTCGAGCTGGCCGCGGGCGACGATCTCGGCAGGTCCGGTGAGCAGACTGGCCCTGGCGCCCAGTCTCACCGCTAGCGTGCCGCCGGGGACGTGCACGCGCCACGGCGACGGCCGCCACTCGCCCGGCCGTTCCCCCGCCGACCAGGACGCCGCGACCGTCGCGGCGACCGCTCCGGTGCCGCAAGACAAGGTCAAGCCGGAGCCCCGCTCGTGCACGCGCATCTCGATCTCGCGTTCGCCCGTCACGCGCGCGACCTCGACATTGATACCTGCCGCGAGCGCGGCAGGACCGAGCACGCGCGGCGAGCCGAGGTCTATCCCCGCGAGCGGCTGATCCACGACGCAGGCGACGTGCGGGTTACCGACCGAGATGACCAGGCCAGCGAGCAGCTGGCGGCCCGCCTCCACGGCACCCTCGCCCAGCACCGCCACCGGGCCCATGTCCACGGTGAACTGCCCGTCTGCCTCGGCGCGAACGCTCCGCAGGCCGGCCCTCGTGGCCACCGTCACCTCCGGCCCCGCAGCCAGGCCCTCCTCAATCAGATACTGGGCGAAGACCCGCACCCCGTTCCCGCACATCTCCGCCACGCTGCCGTCGCCGTTGCGGTAATCCATGAACCACTCGGCCGCATCCACCTGGCTCGCTGCGGCGCCTTCGACCGCGGCCGTACGAACGACCCGCAGCACCCCGTCGCCGCCTATCCCGAAATGCCGGTCACACAGCGCAGCGACCAGTTCCGGCGTGAGTTCTAGCACTCCGTCAACGTCCGGGACGATCACAAAGTCGTTCCCCGTCCCGTGCCCCTTGGCGAACCGCATGACCTCGATGCTAGCCGCGGCCGCCAGCCATCTCGGCAGCGAGATCGTCGCGCGGCGATCGGGCCGACGTGGACTCCGCCGGTAGCCGGAACGGTCCGGGCCAGCCAACCGAGGGCGGGCAAACTGCAGGGTCGGTGCCCGTTTCCGAGGCCGACGCGAAGATCCTCCAGAGCGCCATCGGTGACGGTGTCGTTCACGTAACCCACGGCGTTGGCGCCGGAGGCATCCGAGGGGACTCCTTCAGGCCGTGCTGGACGCGAAGAGCGGGCGTCCTTCTTCACCTGGTATTGCCGTCGGCCGCGATTGGCCAGTCCCCGTCCAGCCGCTAGCTCGGCGAGGCTTGGCCGACAGTCGCGAGCGCCCGGTCCGAGAGGCCCGCACCAGCCTGGAGCCAGCGGACACGTGGGTCCCGCCTGAACCACGAGTCTTGTCGCCGTACGAACCGCCGCGTCGCGATCACAGTTTGCGCCGCGGCTTCCGCCTCGGACCAGTCTCCCGCGAGGAACGCGAGTACCTGCGCATAGCCGAGCGCGCGGCTCGCGGTCCGGCCCGAGCGAAGGCCGACCTCCTCCAGCCGACGGACTTCGGCCACCAGTCCGTGCCGCCACATCCGGTCGACCCGCGTCTCGATTCGCTCGTCGAGCTGAAGCCTCGGTACCTCGACGCCCAGCTGCACCACGGGGTAGATGGACTCGTATTCGGGCAGCGTCGCCTGGAATGGCCGCCCCGACAGCTCGATCACTTCGAGCGCCCGGACGATACGGCGCCCGTTGGTCGCCAGAATGGCGGCCGCGGCCGCTGCATCGAGGCTCGCGAGTCTTGCGTGCAGCGCTGCAGGCCCGAGGTTCGCTAGCTCGTCCTCAAGACTCGCCCGCAGCTCGGGATCGGTGCCGGGGAACTGCAGCTTGTCGATAGCAGCCCGGACATACAGGCCCGAGCCGCCGACCACGATTGCCGTCCGCCCGCGGGCACGAATGTTGTCAATGGCCCGCCGCGCTAGTACCTGGTACTCCGACACGCTGGCGGTTCGGCTCACGGGCCAGACGTCCAGCAGATGGTGCGGCACGCCTTCCCGCTCGGCGACCGAGAGCTTCGCCGTGCCGATGTCCATGCCCTCGTAGAGCTGCATGGAGTCGGCGTTCACCACCTCGCCATCGAGCGCGTGCGCGAGCGACAGCGAGAGTTCTGACTTCCCTGCCGCCGTCGGCCCCACGACCGCGACCACTGGCCGTAGCATTGCTTCAGTGTGGCAGCGCGGGGTATGTCCCCGCGCACGCGAGGTGCCAGGTGATCACCGCCCAGTCCTTGGGGGAAACATGACGTACGCCGACGACCTCGACACGCCCAGCGACGAAGAATCCTTCGACGACGAGGACGAGTTCGACGACGAAAACGAGCCCGTCGATAGCTATGACGATGACGAGTACGACTTCGATGACGAAGAACTCGACGAAGACGACGAGGACGAGGACTTCGACGATGACGACGACGAAGATGACGAGGACGACTTCGGCGACGACGAGGACGACAACGAGGAGTGACCGGCCAGCGTGATCGGCACTCGGTCAGGTCGTTCTTGAGCCGCGGTCCAGCAGCTCGCCGCCGAGCTTGTCGCGCCAACCGACTCACGAGAGCCGCGCCAGTCGTCAGCCGGACAGCGCCGTGAGTCGGTCTGTGTCAGCGGGACAGCGCCGTGGCCATATGTCATTCGTACAGCGCCGTCAGCCCGCCAGCCATCAGTCGTATAGCGCTATGAGCCGGCCAGTCGTCAGTCAGGCAGGGCAGTGAGCCGCTGAGGCATGCCAAGCAGCACGGAGCCTGGCGCTGCGTGCCCGCCGCCGCCTGCTTGCCCGGCTTCCCAGGCGTCGCCGCCGCGCGTGCGGCGCACACTCACGTTGGCGCCATCCGCTAGCAGGTAGTGCGGTGCCGCATCCGTCACCGTCGCCGTGATGACGTCGCCAGGTCGCGGGGCCGGCTGCGGCGGGCTGAAATGAACCAGCCTGTTGTCCCGCGCTCGCCCGGACATCCGGTGCGTCGCGCTGTCCTTGCGGCCCTCGCCGACGGCGACCAGAACCTCTACCTCGCGGCCGATGAGCTTCTCGTTCTCCTGCAGGGAAACCTCAGCGACCAGGCTGGCCAGCCGCTCGTACCGATTGGCGACCACCTCGGGTAGTAC
Source organism: Streptosporangiaceae bacterium (assembly GCA_030041275.1). GTDB lineage: Bacteria > Actinomycetota > Actinomycetes > Streptosporangiales > Streptosporangiaceae > JAJYUU01. The sequence continues at coordinate 42,464 of JASHOE010000242.1, read as the reverse complement.
CTGATCGGGCATGGAAGCGGCTGGCGTGCCCGGCCGGATCGAGTACTGGAAGGTAAAGGCACCGGCGAATCTGGCTTGCCGCACCAGATCCATCGTGTCGGCGAAGTCCTGCTCGGTCTCGCCTGGGAAGCCCACGATGATGTCAGTGGTGATGGCGGCGTCCGGCATCGCGGCTCGCACCCGATCGAGGATCGCCAGGTACTTGTCTCGCCGGTAAGCGCGGCGCATAGCCCGAAGGACCTTGTCAGACCCCGACTGCAACGGCATGTGCAGCTGCGGCATCACGTTGGCCGTCTCGGCCATCGCATCGATGACGTCACCAGTGAAGTCGTGCGGGTGCGGCGAGGTGAACCGCACACGCTCCAGTCCGGGGATGGTGCCGCACGACCGCAGTAGCTTCCCGAATGCAAGGCGGTCGCCGAACCCGACGCCGTAGGAGTTGACGTTCTGCCCAAGCAGCGTGACTTCGAGGACCCCGTCGGCGGTGAGTGCCTCGATCTCGGCGAGCACATCGCCAGGCCGACGATCCTCCTCGCGCCCGCGAAGGCTCGGCACGATACAGAACGTGCACGTGTTGTTGCAGCCGACGGAGACGGCAACCCAGGCTGAGTACGGCGACTCCCGGCTGGCGGGGAGAACCGACGGGAAGCGCTCCAGGGACTCGAGAATCTCAACCTGCGCCTGCTGGTGCACCCTGGCGCGCTCGAGCAGAACCGGCAGCGAGCCAATGTTGTGCGTGCCAAACACAACGTCGACCCAGGGTGCTCGATCGACGATCGTGGCCCGGTCCTTCTGCGCCAGACAGCCCCCGACCGCTATCTGCATGCCGGGATGAGAGTTCTTCACAGGCAGCAGGTGACCAAGGTTCCCGTAAAGACGATTGTCGGCATTTTCCCGTACTGCGCAGGTGTTGAAGACGACGACGTCCGGGTTGGACCCGGCGGCCGCGCGCTCGTATCCGGCGCCTTCCAGCAGACCGGCCAGCCGCTCGGAATCGTGCATGTTCATCTGGCACCCGTAGGTGCGTATCTCGAAGCTCCGCCGAGCGCTGGCGCTGACCATGCAGACAAGGGTAGATGCCCGCCAGGAGCGAGCCGGCCACATGTCGGCAGGGCTCGAAGTCCGGCCTGCGGCCTCTTCCGCGAGTGTCCCGATTCGCCCCAGCACGGGACCGCCAGGTAGGGCACCATATGGCTATGACAGCGAGCGGGCACGAAGCCGACGATCCGGCGACGACGGCGGGCGGAACAGCAGATGACCAGGTCAGCCTGGAACCCACGCTTCCGGCCGTGCCCTTCGGTGAATGGCCGTCACCCGTCACCGCCGCGGAGGTCGCCCGAGCGCAGGCGTCCGGCGTCTTTCCGACCATTCTTGGCAGCCGCGTCTGGTGGCAGCAGGTCCTGCCCGACGAGGGCGGTCGCATAACGATCATGCAAAGCTCGGGCGGCAAGCTGACGTCGCTGCTGCCTGCGCCGTGGAACGCCAGGAGCCGGGTGCACGAGTACGGCGGTCAGTCCTACCTGCCGATCCCGAGGACCGCGCTGTCCGGGTCGCGCGGTCAGCGCGGACACCTGCTGCTGTTCGCGAACTTCACGGACCAGCGGCTGTATCTGGCGCCGGCGAGCGCCGGCTCGGCGGAGGAGCCCCAGCCGATCACCCCCGATCCCGTCGAGGTTCACGCCGCTGACAATTCGGGACCGCTGCAAGAGCGGGCACTGCGCTACGCCGACTTCGCGCTGTCGCCGGACCGGACGGAGGTCTGGTGCGTCCAGGAGCGGCACGACGGCGCCAAGGTGGGGCGTTCGATCGTGGCCATCCCGCTGGACGGGTCCGCAGCCGAGCAGCCCGAGGCCATCCGGACCCTGGCCAGCGGTACCACCTTTGTCGCCTATCCCACACCGTCGCCGGACGGCCGATGGCTGGCCTGGATCAGCTGGAACCACCCGCACATGCCATGGGACGGCACCGAGTTGTGGGTGGCACCGCTGGACAAGGGCGTTGCCGGCAAGGCGCGCTTGCTCATGGGCGGCCCCCGGGAGTCGGTGCTGGCGCCGCTGTGGCGGGACAACACCAGCCTGTACGTCGCAACGGACTGGCCGGGCTGGTGGAACCTCTACCAGGTGAGCCTCGCCGGCGAACCGCCCCTGGCTCTCTACCCGGCGGAGGAGGAATTCGCCGCGCCGCTATGGCGGCTTGGCGCCAGGCCGTTTGCGCTGCTAGGGGACGGCAGGCTGGCGGTCACTCACGGCGCGGGACCGGCCGGGCTCGGCATCCTCGACCCCGAGTCCTTTGAGCTGAAGGACATCGACACGCCGTTCGCCGAGTTCGCACCGAGTGGCGTCCCGACGCTGGCGGCTGACGGCGAGTCGATCGTCGCGGTGGCGGGTGGCCCGGCGACACCGCCAGCCGTCGTCAGGATCGACGCCGCCACCGGGAAGACCGAGGTGTTGCAGCGCGGCGGGCGCGACCTTCCTGACGAGGCTTACCTGCCGGTACCGCAGCACGTCGACTTCGAGGGCCCGTACGGCCAGGTTGTTCATGCACTGCTGTACCCGCCGACTAACCCTGAGGTGGGCGGGCCCGCGGGCGAGCTCGCGCCCTACGTGGTCTGGGTGCACGGCGGGCCGACCAGCCGGGCCACCGGCATTCTTGATCTCACGAAGGCCTACTTCACCAGCCGCGGGATCGGCATCATCGACGTCAACTACGGGGGCTCCAGCGGGTACGGCCGGCAGTACCGCGAACGGCTGCGCCGCGAGTGGGGCATCGTCGACGTGCACGACGCCATCGCCGCGGCGCGCTGGGTAGCGGAGTCGGCGAACGCCGACCCGGCGCGGATCGCCATCCGCGGCGGCTCGGCAGGCGGCTGGACGGCGCTCGCGGCGGTGACGACCGGCGTGTGGCGCGGGCGCGTGTTCGGCGCGGCGGTGTCGCTCTTCGGCGTATCCGACCTGCGCAGCTTCGCTGCGAGCACGCACGACTTTGAGTCGCGCTACCTCGACGGTCTTATCGGCCCGTTGCCGGGTTACGAGACCCGGTATGACGAGCGTGCACCGCTCGGCCACGTCACCGGTCAGACCTGCCCGATTCTGCTGCTGCAAGGACTCGACGACCCGATCGTGCTGCCAGCGCAGTCGGAAAGCATCGCCGCCGACCTGGCAGCGCACGGGATCCGGTACGCCTATCTCCCGTTCGAGGGCGAGTCACACGGCTTCCGCAAGGCGGAAACCATCGCCACCGCTCTGGAGGCGGAGCTGTCCTTCTACGGCCAGATCCTCGGCTTCGAGCCGCCAGGCGTCCCCCGGGTTGCCGTTATCTCACCGGGTGATGCGCAGTCCTCTCCCGGCGAGGACTAGATCCGCGGCCGTACCGCGGGAGTGTGGCCGACGGCAAGGGCGTTCCCTCCATGGGCCTGATGTAGCGGCCCACGGACAGATGCAGCTCCTGCCGCCCCGATTCCGTGGCGATGCTTCGGCGTAAGGCTTGACCCTGACATCGTGTGAGGGTCTAAGCATGGGGATGTCATGTTCGCCATCGGAGAGTTCGCCAGGCACGGCCGGGTATCCGTGCGCATGCTGCGTCATTACGACGCGATCGGACTGCTCGAGCCGGTGCGCGTCGACCCGGCGACGGGATATCGCTTCTATGAGGCAAGCCAGCTTTCCCGGCTGAACCGGATCATCGCCCTGAAGAGCCTGGGATTCACCCTGCAGCAAGTGGCCGCGATCCTGGCCGACGACGTCAGCCCGGCTGAGCTGCGCGGCATGTTGCGGTTGCGGCAGGCCGAGTTGCAAGAGCAGATAGCGACCGACGCCGCCCGGCTGACGCAGGTCGAGACCAGGCTGCTGGCCATCGAGAGCGAAGCGGAGGAGCCAGCTCCCGTCGTGGTCAAGCGCATCACGGCGGTGCGGGTCGCCGAACTCAGCGCTCCCGCCGATGGCTACGAGCCGCAGTTCATCACACCGGTCATCCAGTTGCTGTATCACGAGCTGCCTCGTCGGCTATGCGAGGCAGGCATCGCCATTGCCGGCCCCGGCGTCGCGTACTACGAAGACGCTGGCGATGACGCGGGATCTATCAAGGTGCACGCCACGCTGCCGATCGCTGCGGGCGACGGCGCCGCGCACGGATTCGATGTCGTCGACCTCAGCGAGATCCCGTCTGCGGCCACGCTGATCCATCACGGCTCGATGGACGACGTTCTGCCCAGCATCCAGGCACTAGCCAGATGGATCGATGGCAGCGGCTACCGGTCGCTCGGTTATGCGCGCGAACTGACGCTCAGGTTCAGCGACGTCCGGGACGACTGGGTGACTGAGCTCCAGGAACCAATAGCGCCGAGGTAAGTCGCGCAACAGGAGGGAGACCGAAGTGGACGTCGCGCCGGAAATCGTGGAGCGGCCGGCCCAGCATTACGTTGGCATATCAGCATGGGTGACCATGGCCGCCGTGGGCTCTGTGGCCGATCGCATTCCCGAGATCTTCGGCTGGCTCGGCGCCTCCGGCATCGCGCCAGCCGGCCCGCCATTCTTCCGGTACCACGTCATCGACATGGAACGGCAGCTTCTGGTCGAAGCCGGTGTTCCGGTTGCTTCGGCGGTGCCGGAAAGTAGCGGCGAAGTCCGTGGGGCGACGCTGCCGGCTGGCCGGTTTGCCGTCATGACCCATACCGGCGCTCCGAACACCCTGGTTGCCGCTACGTCCGAGCTGCTCGACTGGGCCGATGCGCGCGGCCTCGCCTGGGACGTGTCACAGACCGACGCAGGCGAGCAGTGGGGCTGCCGACTGGAGTTCTACCTGACTGACCCTGCCGAGCAGCCAGACATGAGCAAGTGGCAGACGCAGCTGGCGTTCCGGCTCAAAGACTGAGACTCCAGGGCCCTAGCGCGCGAACTCGATGGCGCGCGACTCGCGGATGACGGTGACGCGGATCTGGCCCGGGTACGTGAGCTCGTCTTCGATGCGCTTGGCGACATCGCGGGCGATGACCTGGGCCTGGATATCGTCGACGTCGCCGGGCTTGACCATCACCCGGATTTCGCGGCCGGCCTGCATGGCGAACACCTTGTCGACGCCCTCCTGCGCGTTCGCTATGGCTTCCAGTCGCTCCAGCCGACGGACGTAAGCCTCGAGCGATTCGCGGCGCGCGCCGGGCCGGCTGCCGCTGATGGCGTCGGCCGCCTGGGTCAGCACAGCCTCAACCGTGCGGACCTCGACCTCGTTGTGGTGTGCCTCGATGGCGTGCACGACGTCCTCCGACTCGCCGTATTTGCGCGCAATCTCAGCGCCGATGAGGGCATGACTGCCCTGCACCTCGTGGGTCAGTGCCTTGCCGATGTCGTGGAGGAGCGTGCAGCGCTTCAGCAGCACCATGTCCATACCGAGCTCGCTCGCCATCATCCCCGCGATGTGGGCGGACTCGACCAAGTGCTTGAGCACGTTCTGCCCATAGGAGGTCCGGTACCGAAGCCGGCCGAGCAGGTTCGTCAGCTCGGGGTGCATGTCGGTGATGCCCACGTCGATCAGCGCGTCTTCACCTGCACGCACGCAAAGCGCCTCGATCTCGGCCTTGCTGCGCTCGTATGCCTCTTCGATGCGCTGCGGATGGATCCGCCCGTCGAGAACCAGGCGTTCCAGAGTCAGTCTCCCAGTCTCGCGTCGGACCGGGTCGAAACACGACAGCAGGACAGCTTCGGGCGTGTCATCGATGATCAGGTTTACCCCGGTCACGGCCTCGAACGCGCGGATGTTGCGGCCCTCCCGGCCGATGATCCGGCCCTTCATCTCATCGCCGGGCAGGTGCAGGACCGAGACGACGGACTCGCTCGTCTGCTCACTCGCGATGCGCTGGATCGCCAGGGTGACGACCTTGCGCGCGCGCTTGTTACCTTCGCGCTGCGCCTCGGCCTCGATGTCTCTCACGATCCGAGCGGCGTCGCGCTTGGCCTGGTTCTCTATGGCCGAAACGAGCTCGCTCTTGGCCTGGTCGGATGACAGCCCCGCGACGCGCTCCAGCTCCTGCCGCCGCTCGACGCCGAGCTTGTCGAGCTCCTCCTTGCGGGCGTCGAGATCAGCGGCGCGCTGCTCGGCCCTGCGGGCGAGCTCGTCCATGCGCTGCTCACGCTCGACCAGGCGGTCCTCGCGGCGCTCAAGCTCGGCCCGCACCCGCCGGGTCTCCTCCTTAGCCGAGCGAGCTTCTTCCCTAGCCGAGCGCGCCTCTTCCCGGGCGGCGGTGGCCTCTTCCCGCGCTGCGGTGGCTGCCGCCTCAGCTTCCTTGCGGGTCTCCCCTGCGGCTGTCGCGGCGCTTTCAACCCTGCTGAGGATGTCCGCCGCTTCGCGCTCTGCCTGGGTCCGCAATTCGGCGGCGTAGGTCTGCACCTCCGACGTCGCCTGAGGATTGTCGGCCACCGTTAGCTGTGCGTCTTCGCGACGCTCCGCTGCGGTACGCGGCGGCGTCTGCAAGCTGCCCCGCCGGAGCACGACGACTAGGACGGATAGCGCGGCGATGGCGGCCAGGCAGCCGACGATCGCCAGTGCAAGCACAGCCCCGCTGCCGTTCAAGGTCGCCCCTCTCCTACCGGTGGCCGACGCGGTCGTCGACCTCTGGCAGGCACGCGTGCCTGCAGCGAGGCGCTACTGCCCAGAGCAGCAGATGCCCGGCGGGACGCATTCCATGCTGCCGGGGACCACCGCCAGCCTCCGCGTCTGTGCACTATCGGTGTCGCACAGATCGGGTGCTGGTGACCCAGAGCGACGAAGTCTGCACGTCACCGGTAATGCTGCGGTGCTTCTCTGCCCTGCAGTCATGACCGGTCACCTGCTGGCTCCGCGGGCGCGCCGCGTACCTATGCCGTGACGAGCACTCGCTCCGTCCTGCACTCTCCCTTCGTCGGGCCGCCGACCTAGCCGACCAGGCGACCTACCTATTCGCCGCGCCGACCTGCGCCGTTGCCTCCGTTCGTCCGCTACTACCAGGCTCTCCGACAGCGCGACAGTCGTCGCCCGCCGTCATGCCTTGTGTATTTGTGAACGTCCTAACACGCCGAACTTCGTTGCACAGAGCAGAAAACCTCGCTGCCGTGAGGCTAAGCGCTTATAACGATTTGAGCAAGCACGTGCAGATGATCTTGGTTGTCGCTCCGCTACGCTCAGTACTCTTCGGAAGGGGCTTCATCGTCATCGGGCTCAGGGAAAAGCTCATGATCATAAGAGGGAACGAGGCCGCTCGGCGACTCCTGCTCAAGCGCCTCGCGGACAACGCGGTACGCGAGCCCAGCCGAGTAGCCCTTCCTCGCCAGCACACTTGTTAGCCGGCGCATCCTGGCCATCGGCGGCATGCCCGCGGTGCCAGGCAGCCGCTGCTCCACGAGTTCGCGCGCGGTCGCTAGCTCCTGCTCCGGGCTGAGCTGGCCCAGCGCAGCCTCGATCTCATCGGAGGCCACACCGCGCTGGCGGAGTTCGGCCCCGAGCGCTCGGCCCGCGAGGCCGCGGCCATGGTGACGAGACTCGACCCAGGCGCGCGCGAACACCTCGTCGTCGATGAGCTTGACCTCAGCGAACCTTTGCAGCACCGCGGCGGCCGCGTCCTCGGGCACGCCGCGGCGCTGGAGCGCGGCGGCGAGCTCGGCCTGGGTACGCGGCGCAGCCGTCAGGAGCCGCAAGCAGATCTGCCGTGCGATCGCCTCCGGATCGGCGTCGGCTGCGGCGAAGCCGGTCCTGCGCTCAGTCTGGGTGCGGCGACGCGCACGCCCGCCAACGCGATCGTTCGCCAGTTCGTCGCCGGCTTCACCGCGAGGCAACGCGCGACGTCCGCGTCGCCTGCTGGGCTCATTGCGCGGTCGCGGCGTGGCCGTCACTGCTCGGCCCGGTTACTCGGCGCGCAGACTGCGCACCGTCGCCATGCCTTTCTCGGTGAGGCTCAGGCCCACGGTCTGCTCGGGCTCGACGTCCAGCCTCGCGCCCACACCGAGCTTCTCCTTGATCTTCTTCTCGATCTCGTTGGCGAGGTCAGGGTTGTCGCGCAGGAAGTTCCTGGCGTTCTCCTTGCCCTGGCCGAGCTGGTCGCCGTCGTAGGTATACCAGGCGCCCGACTTGCGGACGATGCCCTGCTCCACGCCGAGGTCGATAAGGCTGCCCTCGCGACTAATGCCAATTCCGTACAGAATATCGAATTCTGCATTTTTGAATGGGGGCGCCATTTTATTCTTCACGACCTTGACGCGCGTCCTGTTTCCGACTGCGTCAGTTCCGTCTTTCAGAGTCTCAATCCGACGAATATCCAGCCGTATTGAGGCGTAGAACTTCAGCGCCTTTCCACCGGTCGTAGTTTCGGGGCTATTGTGCACCATGACACCGTCTACGAAGTAGTTGTGACCACCTTCCACTTCGATATCGAACCTGTTCATGGAGCGTGTGGGCGGCTTGACATGGATGTCCAGGATCCGTGCAGGTTGCAGCCTCAGTTCGGGCTCCACGAACTCCGGCTGCACGCTGAACCGCTGCCGGAACCGGGGAAGGAGCTTGTAGTCCATCGACGGGTGCACGTACGGCGCCACCAGCTTCTGGAACTTCGCCGTCGCTGACGTTGTAAAGAGCAGCGTCGCCTTCCCCAGGCGCCCGCGGCTCTTAAGCCTGATGTCGAGGCCGTAACTGTCCTGCAAGTGCTGTATCAGGCGCTCGCGCGAGCCTGGGCTCATCGCCTCTACGCAGATCTCGATCCGGCCGCTGCCCCCCTGAGTGCGCTCTTGCAGACCTTTCGAGCGCAACACGAAGCAGCCATCGTCCATGTACCAGACTGCCAGGGCGAGCGGCGTGAGCGCCTTCAGGTAGTCCCACGTCAAGTGCTTCTTGCCGTCACCCATGTAGACGACGTCATGAAGCTCCGCGAGTTCGGCGAGCGAAGTGAAGTCCGCGAACACGGCGCCCTTGGCGTTCACCGTCCGCGAGCACTCGATGTTGCCGAGCAGTGAGACCTTCCAGTCCAGGTATGCGGACTGCTTCACCCCATGGCCTAGGCGGAAGCGAGTTCCTGACCTGTCACGGAGATTCGGTGACAGGTTGCCGTCACCCATCAACGAGCCAAGGATCACCTGAATCTGCTGGTCGCTCAGCCGATGTGGCTCGGTCACGAGGAGCCGATCTCCCACAATCAGCTCATCTGCCGGTCGCCACCCGCCCGGAGTCCGGATCAGGTGATTGCCCGTAGCGGAGAACTGAGCTCTGCCGTTGCCGCCGGACTTAGCGACAGTGAACTGCAGGAAGTGGTCCGCTCGCCCGTTGTTGAACCAGTTGACGATCTTCCTCGGGACAACCTCGCAGGTCACTGGGTCGTAGGACAGAACTTCGACGTCCATCCGCTGATTAACAATCTTGCCGATCTTCTCCTGGCTGCCGTCAGCAAGAGTGACTCGGGTGGTGTAGGACATGCATCCGAACATCACGCCGATGCGTTCCCGCAGCTGGTTGATGAAGATCGCCGTGGTCTTTGTCTGATTGAGCGCACCGGCGATCTTGCGGAGCGCCTGCGACATGAGACGGGCCTGCAGGCCGACGTGACTGTCGCCCATCTCGCCCTCGATCTCCGCCTTCGGCACCAGGGCGGCAACCGAGTCGATGACGATGATGTCGATCGCGCCAGAACGGATCAGCATGTCCGCGATCTCGAGCGCCTGCTCGCCGGTGTCCGGCTGGGACACCAGCAGCGCGTCGGTGTCGACACCCAGCTTCTTGGCGTATTCCGGATCGAGCGCGTGCTCGGCGTCGATGAAGGCCGCGATGCCCCCGGCCTTCTGTGCATTCGCCAAGGCGTGCAGCGCCAGGCTCGTCTTGCCGGAGCTCTCCGGACCATATACCTCGACGATCCGGCCACGGGGAAAGCCGCCGATGCCGAGTGCTACATCCAGGGCAATGGACCCGGTCGGGATGACCTCGACTGCAGTACGAGTTTCGTCGCCGAGCCGCATGATGGCGCCCCGACCGAACTGACGCTCGATCTGCGCGAGCGCGATCTCCAGGGACTTGTCCCGGTCGCCGCCGATCGCGCCCTTGCCGCTACCCGCCTTGTCGTTCGGTGCCATCTGAAGCTCCTGTGGGGAAGACGAGGGACTACGCCGAGCCGCTCGCGTGCGCGTGGCCTGACCTGACCGCCCGGGGACAGGACCGCCGTGCGGGTTGCTCACCTGCTGGCCGAGACGGTACGCGGGGCCACTGACAGTTCAGACCCATCGGGACTTCGCGCCCTGCCTCCCGGCCGCCCCAAGGCACGGACGACCACCAGTTCGCTCACTCTAACGAACAATTGTTCGATCATGAAGTGAGACACGCCGACCCGCATAAGCTCTCTCACGCCGACGCAAAGCGAGAGGCGACAGCCATGACCGGAGGCGCTCTCGACGGCCGACAGGAGACCGTTATGACTGAAGTGTCTGTTCGGCTGGCTACCGAGGCTGACCACCCCGCGGTGGAACGGCTCTGGCTCATGTTCCGGCACGACATGTCGGAGTTCACCGGGGTGCTGCCGAACCCTGACGGCACCTTCCGCAGCGAGCGGCTAGAGGCCGCGTTCACCAGCGACGACTGGGCGGCGTACCTCATCAGCAGCGCAGACCGGCCCGCCGGGCTCGCCTTCGTGCGGGCGCTGACCACCAGCACACGGGTGCTAAACAGCTTCTTCGTGGTACGCGGCGCGCGCAGAACCGGGATCGGGCTGCGCGCCGTCCAGCAGGTCGTTGCCCGGCATCCCGGCGCCTGGGAGGTGGCCTTCCAGGACACCAACGTGGCGGCGGTGAAGTTCTGGCGCCGGGTCGCAAGGGAGATCGCCGGCGAGGCCTGGACCGAGACCCGCAGACCCGTTCCTGGCCGTCCTGACGTGCCCCCTGACGTCTGGATCGCGTTCCACGTACCTGGCTAGCCAGCCGCCCGGCGCGCCCATCGATCCGGTGCGCCCATCGATCAGGCCGCCGGCTGGGCCTGGCTGGCTACGCGACTCTGACGAGGTCAGCCACGTGCTCGCGACTCGTACCTAGGCTGTCTTTGTGTTTGTTGCGGCCATCTCTGTGGGTATTGCGGCGGCATAAACCGGACTAAAACACCTCTGAATCCAACTCGAAGCTACACGAAGTGGTGCTAGGTATCGTTTTGGTCCCAGCTACTGTCGCGCTAGGTACGCCCGTGGTGCTAGGTACGCCGTAGTGGTGCCAGAGCCGTCGTGGTGCTAGGTATCGTTCGGCGCTCAGGCATGCCGCGTGGCTGATCACCGCAGCCGTTCGGGCACCTTGAACGCCTCGCAAACGGCTCGCCAGACAACCTTGGCGTCCTCACCGTCGGCCAGTGCCTGCTCAACGGTCCGGCTGCCGAGGCCGGGCAGGACCTGGTCTTTCGCCACGCTCTCGGCGTAGGTGTCGCCGAACTGCTTGCGCATCCGCGCCCAGAACTCCGTCAGCCGCACGCGCGCCAGGCTAACCGTCCAGGCGCGGACCTACAAAACAACGTGAAGATCGGCAACACGCGGGTCACGAACCTGCGGTTGCACGGACTGCCCATCGTCTCGCCGCAGGCCCGGTCGCCCACCGGGCCGCCGCTGACAACCTCATCATCACGAAGACTTTGCGTAGCACGTAGACCTTGCGTGCTATGTGTACGCAAGGTCTACGTCAAAGTTGGCAGCCGTGCCGTCGGCGAGGCGCGGCCATCGGCGAGCACGATTCCGACCTAGATCAGGGCCGCACGCAGGATCAGAGCCGCACGCCAGAGCACGGCCGCACGCCAGATCAGGGCCGCAGGCCGGTCGCCAGCAGGTGACTGCCGAGTCCCATGAGCTCGGGCACGCGCTCCACGGCCCGCGCGCTGTCCATGATCACCTGGCGCGCCGCCGGATCAGCCATCCGCTCTCTCAGGTCCGGAAGCAGGAAAGCACCGCACTCCACGCTCACCAGATCCGTCACCTCGAGACCGGCCGAGGTGAACTCCGCCCGCAGCTGCCGGGGCCGGTGCGTATAGGCGGTGAACGCCCCAGGCCAAAACGGCGGCAGCACTCCGGTCCGCTCCAGCGGTGCTACGGCCTCCAGGATGGCAGGCACGTCCTCATAAAGCCGCAGCCTGAGCACCCCGTCGTACCTGACCGCCCAGCGGGAGATCGCCGCGCCAAACACCGGGCCGCCCGGCCGGACCACGCGACCAGCCTCCCGTAGCGCCTGAACCCGGTCCGCGCGGCGAGTTAGGTGGTAGAGCGGACCGAGCAGCAGCACCGCGTCCACGCTCGCGTCGGCCAGGTCCAGGCTGCGGGCGTCCCCGATGGCCGAGTCGACCGCCGCCCCAACGGCGGGGTCCGAATGGGCAGCGGCCCGCAGCTGTTCCACGTGCAGCGGAACGACGTCGCGGTGCACTACCCGGTAACCGAGCCCGGCCAGCCAGAGCGCGTACCGCCCTGGCCCGCCGCCCACATCGGCGATCACCGCAGGCGGCGGCGGCAGCCGCCGGAGCACGATCTCCTGGGTCCGCTCGAACTCGAGCTGCCCCGCGCTGGCCGCGACAAGCCGGTCGGCCTCCGCACCCAGGCCGTAGTGCTCGTGCATCTCGGCGGCGTAGCTGTCCTCGGCCATACCGCGCATCATGGCCGCCGGCCTGGTCCGGACGCAGCGCATTTCCCGCGGTTACCAGCTGCGAAAGCGAGCAGACAGAAACATTTCTCTTGCGCGGAGCGAAGCACCGATTTACCGTCGAGGGAGTGCTGTCGGCTACGCTGTACCCACGCCCATACGCGTGACCAGCCGCAACGCAGCGGCCGAGATCTCACTAACCGCGATCTCAACGACCGAGAGCACACCGACCGCTCGCACAGCGACTACGCACCCCGGAGGCACAGGTGACCGGCCCGACAATCAGTCGCGGCACACGGCTTGTCTCCCGTCGTCACATCGATCTGCTGCGCGTCTCCAGCGCGAGCTGTCGCACCTTCTGCTGACCGAGGTTCGTCACCTCAACCGCACCGCTATCGCCTGCCCGCGCGCCCGCCGGGCGGCACGAGCCAGTGCCCAGCCGCGCCAGCCGAAGGACTTCCGACATGCCATCCCAGCCGCAACGTGGCCAGGGCCAGTGGGCCCTCGGTCACCATGAGCCGCTTAATCCGGCCGAGAGATTCAAAAGGGACGACAACGGGCTGCACGTTCGTGACCGCATCCTGAACCGCTACTCGGTCCTTGGCTTCGACTCGATTGACCCCTCCGACCTCCGCGGCAGGTTCCGCTGGTGGGGTCTGTACACCCAGCGCAAGCCCGGCATCGGCGGCGGCAAGACCGGCGCGCTCGAAGACGCCGAGATCGAGGACCCGTACTTCATGATGCGGGTGCGCATCCCCGGCGGCCAGCTATCCGCCGACCAGGTGCGTGCGATCGCCGGAGTCGCCAAGGAGTACGGGCGCGACCTCGCCGACATCACCGATCGGCAGAACGTCCAGTTCCACTGGCTGCGCATCGAGGACATCCCGGCCGTCTGGGCGCGCCTCGAGGAGGTCGGCCTGTCGAGCCAGGAGGCGTGCGGCGACGTGCCGCGCAACATTCTCGGGTGCCCCGTCGCCGGCCTGGACGCGAGCGAGATCCTGGACGCCAGCGCCGTGCTACACGCGACCAACGAGGTGGCCACCAGCCGCGAGGACCTCGCGAACCTGCCGCGCAAGTTCAAGACCGCGATCTCCGGCTGCACGCTGCAATGCACCGCGCACGAGGTCAACGACGTGTCCTTCGTCGGCGTGCTCGGCCCGGACGGCCGACCCGGTTTCGACCTGTGGGTAGGCGGCGGCCTGTCGACCAACCCCATGCTTGCCCAGCGCCTCGGCGTGTTCGTTCCGCCCGACCGGGTGCCAGCGGTCTGGGTCGCCGTGGCGAGCTTGTTCCGCGACTACGGCTACCGCAGGCTGCGCAGCCGCGCTCGGCTGAAGTTCCTGGTGGCCGACTGGGGAACCGCGCGGTTCCGTGAGGTCCTGGAGCGCGAATATCTAGACGGGAACGGGCTTGCAGACGGGCCGCAGCCGCCCGCACCCGCGCCGGGCTCGCGCGACCACGTCGGCGTGCACCGGCAGCGCGACGGCCGGTACTACGTCGGCGTGGCGCCGCACACCGGCCGCACCTCGGGTACGCAGCTCTGGCAGGCTGCCGACCTCGCCGAGGCATTCGGCTCAGGCCGGATCCGCACCACGGTCGAGCAGAAGCTGCTGATCCTCGACGTCCCTGAGCATCGGGTCGCCGAGCTGGTCACCGAGCTCGCGGCCATCGACCTGCAAGCCGCCCCGAACGTGTTCCGGCGCGGCACGATGGCCTGCACCGGCCTCGAGTTCTGCAAGCTGGCCATCGTCGAGACCAAGGGCCGCGCTCGCGAGCTCTACACCGAGCTCGAGCGGCGGCTGCCGGACTTCGACACGCCGATCAGCATCAACGTCAATGGCTGCCCGAACTCGTGCGCCCGGTTCCAGCTCGCTGACATCGGGCTGAAGGGGTCGATCGTCGACGGCGAGGAAGGCTTCCAGGTGCACCTGGGCGGCTCGCTCGGAACCGACCCAGGTTTTGGCCGGAAGCTGCGCGGCCTGAAGGTCACCGCCGACGGGCTCGCCGACTATGTCGAGCAGTTGCTGCGGAACTACCAGGCGGACCGAACGGCAGGTGAGGCCTTCGCCACCTGGGTGCGGCGCGCCGCGCCGGAACTGCTCACCCAGTCGGCGAGCCCAGCCTTGGCGGGGAGCGCGGCATGACCGGCGAAAGGCAGGTGCCGTTCTACTGCCCGTACTGCGGTGAGGAGACCCTGCGTCCAGCCGGGGCAGAAGCAGGCGAGTGGGAGTGCCAGGCGTGCGCACGTGGCTTCAGCCTGAAGTTCGTCGGGGTGGTGCGCCCGGTGCTGCCCGACCCGGCGCTGCGGGGGATGTCGTGATCAGCGCCACCGGCCGCAGAACGCGCGAGGCTTGCGGGGGTCGCGCCCCAGAGTCAGCGCAGTCCCGGTCGGACGGCGACGTCGAACCGGCCCGTTACCCTCTCATGCTCGACATGGCCGGCCGGCGCGCGGTCGTGGTGGGCGGTGGTCGCGTCGCCTTGCGTCGAGCCCGCGGCCTGCTCGACGCCGCCGCGAACGTGGTCGTGATCGCGCCGTCGGTTCTGCCGGAGCTCGCCGCCTTGCCGGTGACGGTGCTGCCGCGCCGGTACCGTCGCGGCGATCTCGCGGCTGCGTGGCTGGCACACGCGACGAGCGACGATCCCGAGGTTAACGCCCAGGTAGCCGCCGAGGCTGAGGAGCATCGGATCTGGTGTGTCCGTGCCGACGCAGCGCACGCGTCCGCTGCCTGGACGCCGGCTGTGACACGGCACGGCGACGTGACCGTGGCCGTCACGGCGGCCGGTGACCCGACCCGGTCGCAGCGGCTGCGCGCGGCTATCGCGCTCGCGCTGGCGGATGGCGGTCTGCCGGCGCACCGGGGTCGAGGCCCGCGTGGCACCGGGAGCGTGGCATTGATCGGCGGCGGACCGGGCGACCCCGGCCTGATCACCGTGCTCGGCCGAAGGCTGCTCGCCGAGGCCGACGTCGTGGTGACGGACAAGCTCGCGCCGCGGGCCCTGCTGGCCGAGCTGGACCCGGACGTCGAGGTCATCGACGCGGGCAAGCAGCCGCACGCGCACAACCTGACGCAGACGCAGATCAACGACCTGATTGTGGGGCGCGCGCTGGCCGGGCGGCGGGTGGCGCGGCTCAAGGGCGGCGACCCCTTCGTGTTCGGCCGGGGCGGCGAGGAAGCCCTCGCCTGCGTGCGGGCTGGCGTGCCGTTCCAGGTGGTGCCGGGCGTCAGCAGCGCGATCGCGGTGCCCGCCTGGGCGGGAATCCCGGTGACGCACCGGGGCATAACGCAGGACTTCTCCGTGGTGTCCGCGCACCTGGATCCGTCTCAGCCTGGCGCGACAGTGGACTGGGAGGCCATGGCGCGGAGCACCGGCACCCTCGTTCTGCTCATGGCCGTCGCGCACCTCGACGCCGTCGCAGCCGAGCTCGTCAAGCGCGGCCGCGACGCGGCCACCCCCGTCGCCGTCATCAGCGACGGCACCACGGCCGGCCAGGAGGTGCTGATCTCAACCCTGGCCGACGTTGCTGCGCAGGCCGCGGCCAGCGGGGTGCGACCCCCCGCCGTCGTGGTGATCGGCGACGTGGTCCGGCTGAGAGACCAGCTGCACCCACGGTCGACGGCGGCCAGGACCTCTCCGGCCGATGTGACGCCGGCCGCGGACCACGCACCGGACCTGGCGGCGACGGCATGAGTAGCCCTGCACTGGTGGCCGTCGCACACGGCAGCCGCGACCCCGCCGCCGCCGACGTCGTTCGCGGCCTCGCCAAGCAGGTCAGGAGGCTGGCGCCGGTGCTGGACGTCCGGGTGGCCTTCCTCGGCCACGCGGAGCCGTCGCTGCCGGACCAGCTCGACGCGGCCGGGGCCAACACCGTCATCGTTCCGCTGCTGCTGTCGTCCGGCTATCACCTGGCGGCCGACATCACGGGCGCAGCCAGCTCGGCCGGAGCGCGGGTGGCGGGTCCACTAGGACCCGACGAGCTGCTGCTGACGGCCCTGACGGCCCGGCTCGCCGAGGCCGGCGTGCCGGCCGGGACCCCGGTCGTCCTCGCCGCGGCAGGCTCGTCAGATCCGGCCGCCGCCGCCGACGTGCGCAAGCAGGCTGATCTCCTCGCCGACCGGCTGGGCGTTCCGGTGCTCGCCGCGTTCGCCACCACCGCGGAACCGACTGTTCCCGCGGCCGTGGCGGATTTGCGGGCGCAGACGGGCGGCCCGGTCGCGGTGGCCAGTTACCTGCTGGCTCCTGGTCTGTTTCAGGACCAGCTCGCCGCGGCCGGCGCCGACTGGGTGACCGCGCCACTCGGCGGCCACCCGGCGCTGGCGGGCCTCGTCATCGAGCGCTACCGGAAGGCAATGCTGGCCAAGCGCTGACGGCCTGCTGGCACGCCACCACGCCGGCGCCAGATAAGACGCGGCTGGTTGTGGCCAGTTGCGGCTGACCGGATCGTTCTCGGTGCTCACCAGCCGACTCTCGCGCTTGGACGGCCGCAACGGCGGCGGCCTTATTACCTCTTTCGGCAGGTCAGATGGGGTGGGTCAGAGTGCCCGCACGGCGGCACTCCACGCGGATACACGCCTGCTGGGCCGTGTAACCGCGGTGTAGGCGCGGTGAAACCGGGCCGCCTTACGTTGGCGGCACGCACCAAATCCGGTCTGCGAGGAGAACATCACCATGACGACACCGAGCGTGTCAGCCACCGGCCTGGTCAAGACCTTCGGCGAGTTCCGCGCCGTCGACGGAATCGACCTGGAGGTCCGCCAAGGCGAGATCTTCGGTGTCCTCGGCCCGAACGGGGCCGGGAAGACCACCATGCTGCGAATGCTCGCGACGCTGCTGCCCATCGATGCAGGACGGGCATTCATCTTCGGGGTGGACGTGGCCAGAGAACCACATCGGGTCCGTCAGCTCGTGGGCGTCACCGGGCAGTATGCGTCGGTCGACGAGGACCTGACCGCCACCGAGAACTTGTGGCTGTTCGGCCGGCTGCAGGGCCTGCGGTCTGCCGATGCGCGCGCCACCGCCCGCGCGCTGCTGACGCGGTTTGACCTCGAGGCAGCGGCGAGCAAGCCGATCTCCCAGTTCTCGGGCGGAATGCGCCGCCGCTTGGACCTGGCGGCCAGCCTCATCACCAGGCCGCCACTGATTTTCCTGGACGAGCCCACGACCGGCCTGGATCCGCGCACCCGCGGCGACATGTGGGGCACCATCCGAGATCTGGTCGCAGACGGCTGCACGATCGTGCTGACGACGCAGTACCTCGACGAGGCCGACCAGCTCGCCGACCGCGTGGCGGTCATCGACCATGGCCGCAAGGTGGCCGAGGGCACGCCGGACGAGCTGAAAGCGTCGGTCGGCAGTTCCACCCTGCAGCTCCAGCTTGCCGACGGCGCCGACACGGACCTGGCCAGGCAGGTCATGTGGCGGGTCGTCGGCAGGGAGCCAGTGCTTGAGCCCGACACCGGCCGGGTCAACGTGCCTCTCGACACCGCAGACAGTGCTGCCGACGTGCTCATCGGGCTTCGGCAGGCGGGTTTGACGATCACCGCGGTGAGCGTCGCCCAGCCAACGCTCGATGCGGTGTTCCTGGCGCTGACCGGCCACGACACTACCGATCCCGACCAGCCGGCTGACGCCGTGCAGGACAAGCAATTCCAGGAGACCCGATGACCACCGCGACCCTAGATCAGACCCAGCCAGGCCTCGGCGCCCGGATACCGATCATGGATCCGGCCACCGCCGTGGCCCGCGCTCGCCCGCGGGTCAGCGTCGCCGAGACCGTCAGCCAGACCTTGTCGATGGCCTGGCGAGCGCTGAAGAAGATGCGGCGCAACCCGGAACAGTTCTTCGACGTCACGCTGCAGCCGTTGCTGTTCACCGCGATGTTCGCCTACATCTTCGGCGGCGCCATCGCCGGCAGCGTGCACAACTACCTGCCCCTGCTGATCCCGGGCATCGTCGCTCAGACCGTGCTGACCACCTGCATGTCCACCGGCGTTCAGCTCCGCGAGGACATGGAGAAGGGCGTCTTCGACCGGTTCAAGTCGCTGCCCATCGCCCGCCTCGCCCCGCTCGCCGGGCCCATGGTTGCCGACCTGGTTCGGTATCTGATCGCCGCGAGCCTGACGTTCGTCACGGGAGTGCTCATCGGTTATCGGCCGGGTGGTGGCCTCTTCGGTGTGCTCGGCGCCATCGCCTTGTCGATCTTCACGGGATGGGCGCTTGCCTGGATCTTCACGTTCATCGGCACGCTCGCGCGCAATGCTCGCAGCGTGCAGGGGATCTCCATGCTGATCCTGTTCCCGCTGACCTTCTTGTCCAATGCGTTCGTGCGAGTCGGCACGCTGCCAGGCGCGCTCGCCGACTTCGTCCGGGTCAACCCCGTGTCGCACTTGGTCTCGGCCGCCCGCGACCTCGCGAACCAGGGCGTGATCAGCGGGGAGGTGGGCTGGACGCTGCTGGCTGGCCTAGCGGTGATCATGATCTTCGCGCCGCTGTCGGTGTACAGCTACAAGCGGCACATGTAGCCCGCGTCGGCTCGCTAGCCAGGCAGCCGTTCGACCGCCCGGTAGACCTCTGCCAGAAGGTCTGCCGGGCGGCTGTCGGCGTACCCGGCGCGGAACTCGGCGAGCCGACCCGGCGCCGCCGCTTCGGCCACGGGCGCGATGCGCTCCCACATGAGCGTCGGGATCGCGCGGCTGTAGGCGAATTTATCGGCGAGCGCGAGCAACCGCGCCGCGTCTTCGGGCGAGCCGGTCCGGCGAAGCAGGCCCCACGCCCCGAGCGAGAACAGCAGCAGGCCGGCCAGCGGATAATCCAGGTCTCCTGCTGCCGGGCTGAGCGTTCGCAGGGCGGCCGCACGGCAGGCGGCGAACATGTCGCGACCGTAGGCCTCATCGTCCCCCGCGGCGTAGTAAGCGTGCGCCGCGAGCGCCATCGACGCGCCAAAGAGCGCCCACGGCTCCAGGCCGGTGCGGCTGACACCCGGAAACTCAAGTTCGCGCATGCGTGTCGCGCACTCACGATAGGCGGCCAGGCCCGCGGCGTGATCGCCGCGGGCGAGGAGCAGCTCCGCACGGCACACTTGCTGGAACGCCGCTCCCCCGAAGACGGCCCCGCCTCGGGCCGCGTCGTCGATCCGCGCAAGCTGCTCTTCCGCTTCCTGGAACTGGTTGTCGACAATCGCGCAGCACACCAGCAGGGCGCGGAGTTGTATCTCGTCATCGCTGGCGCCAAGCCGCTGCATGACCGGCAGGGCGGCGCGGGCGTGCGCGGCTGCCGAGGCGCGGTCCCCCGCGTGCATGGTGAGTTCTGCCAGCAGCGCGTGTGGCGTGGCCCACGACCACGGTCCGGCGTCGTTACCGGCGAGCTCGAGCGCGCGCTCGGCGGCCTCAGCCGCGCCGGCCGGATCGCCCGCATTCTCGCGCACGTTACTCAGCCAGTGGTTTGCGGCTACCGCCGTGCCGGGGTCCGGGTCCGCGGCGAGCTTTTCGAGCCGGCGGGTGAATGCGCCGATGTCATCGGGCTCAAACTCCAGCAGCACCCTGGCCAGTCCGATCATGCGCCCGTCCGGGCCCGGGCCAGTGCTAAGCCGCCGGAGCTGCGCCTGCAACGGCGCGGTCCGCGCCCGGCCGATGATCATCGTGTTGGTGAGCACGATGGCTAGTGCCTCGCGCGTCAGGCTGGCCAGGTCAGGCGGCGGCTGCCAGTCGCCGATGACGTCCGCGACCGCCTCAGCCAGCGCCATGAGGCGCACGTGCTCGCCCCGCATCGTCCAGAACATGCCGAGCGCGGCCAGCAGCGGAACGACGGAGCCGGGGTCATCGTCGGCGATCGCTGCCCGAAGCTCGTCGGCGAGGTTGACCTCTTCGGCGTGCACGGCGTCGACGGCCGCGAACTGGTCTGCGGTTGTCAGCCGCGCACCGTGATCGCGGGCGTATCCGACCGCCCAGCGCCGCACAGCGGCTCCGGCCTCGCCATCCTCGCCGACCGCGACGAGCTGCATCCGCCCGAACTCACGCACCGTCTCGAGCATGCGGTAGCGAACGCCCGGCGTGGTTTCTCTCAGGCTCAGCAACGACTGGCTGACGAGGCCCTGGACCGGCAGTACGGCGTCGGCCCCGAGTATCGCCTCCGCTGCCGCGAGCGTGAACCCGTCGTTGAACAATGCCAGCCAGCGCAACGCACGCTGCTCGCCCGCTTTCAGCAGGTTCCAGGACCAGTCGATGACCGCGAGCAAGGTCTGGTGCCGGTCGGGCGCACTGCGGTCGCCCCCGCGCAGGAGGGTAAAGCGGTTCTCCAACCGCCTGTCTATTTCCTCCACCGACATGGCGCGCACCTGCGCCGCCGCGAGCTCGATCGCCAGCGGCAGGCCGTCGAGCCGACGCACGATGCTGGTCACGGCGTGCTCGGGGAGCAGCACGTTGGGGCGAGCGCCGGTTGCCCGGTCGCGGAATAGCTGTGCCGCGTCGGCGATTCCCAGCTCGCCGAGCAGGTAGACACGCTCGGCGGCCAGGCCTAGTGGTGCGCGACTTGTGGTGAGCACGTGCAGATCGGAGGTCGCCGACACGAGAAAGGCCACCAGGTCCGCGGCGGCCTCGATGAGGTGCTCGCAATTGTCCAGCACGAGCAGCGCAGGTGACTGCGCAAGCCGCTGCGCGATCCTCCCCCGCACGTCGGCCCGCTGAACCGCGGTGAGCACCCGGCGGCCCTGGATCGAGTCGCGGACACCGAGGACCGATCCCACCTCACCGAGCACGTCGTCGGCGGCGGAGACGCCAGCGAGCTCGACGACGTGCACCATCGGCACGGTCGCGGCGCGCGCAATCGCCTGCGCCAGGCGGGTCTTGCCTAGCCCGCCAGCGCCGACGATCGACACCACCCGCGAACGAGCCGTCAGCCCGCGCAGCCGCTCGAGGTCGCGGTCGCGGCCGACCAGCGTGGTGGCGTCGTACCGGACGCCCGAGCGCACCGGCCGGTCCAGCGCCAGCAGATCCCGCTGCGCCCGGCGCAGCGACTCGCCTGGGTCGGTGCCGAGCCGCTCGCGCACGTCGCGGCGGTACCGCTCGAGACGATCCAGCGCAGCGGCCGGACCGCGGACAGCGGCCTCGGTGCGCAGCAGGTCCGCCAGCAGCGACTCGTCCTGCGGGCGCTCGGCGTGCGCGGCCTCGAGCGCCGGGAGCGCCGCCCCGTGCGCCCCCATTCGACTCGACGCCTGGGCCAGGATGGCCCGGGCGCTGCCGGCCTCCGTCGCAGCCTCCCGGCGCACGTCCGCCAGCGGTCCAGCGCTGCCATTGGTCGCCCCGGCGGCGCCATCAGCCAGCGCCAGTGCCTCCCGCGCAAACTCGGCCGCAACCGCCGCATCCCGGTCAAGCGCGGCTTCGGCCGCACGGACGAGCGTTGATAGCCGGATGCTGTCCACCTCACCCGGCGCGGCACCGAGCCGGTAGCCGACACCGTCGCGGATGATCGCATCCGCCCCGCACGTGCCACGCGTGCGCGACACCAGGACCTGCAGACTTTTCAGGGCGTTGAGCGGCGGCTCGTCCCCCCAGACGAGCTCGATGAGCTCGTCGTCGGGTACTGCCCGGCCGCCGCGCGCTGCCAGGGCTGCCAGCAGCGCCTGCGGACGGTCCCCCACCACCGGCTGCTGGCGCCAGCGCACCTCACCGAGCAGGTTCAGCGCCATACTCACCAGGTCAGTCTAAGAAGTCCAGCGGGACAGCGCGCCGCCCTGCGCACCGGCCGGTACCGCAGGGCGGCCTTGCCGACTCAGCCCGTGCCTGGACACAATGAGGGCACTTCCTCACAGGCAGGACGCCATCATGGCCGGTCAGTTCACGTACTACGACATGCTCGGCGTCATTCAGGGCGCGTCTGCCGACGAGGTGCGGGTCAGCTACGAGGCCAAAGCGGCGGTCCTCGCGCCGGAAATGATTGCCGGCGCTCCCTCCAAGGTGATCGCTGTCATCGACCAGGCCCGCGCGGCGATCGACCTGGCCCTCCGGACCCTGACCGACCCAGCCACCCGCGAGCGATACGACGTCGAGATCGGCATCCTGAAACCAGGCAGTGGTCTCACGCGACCGTTCGAACCGCCATCGTCATTAGACCCGCATCCGTCCCGTCCCTGGCACGTGCCCGTGCCGGACGTTCACGGACTCTTTGCCGGGCCCGCCCGGTTCCTGATCAGGGGTCACGACCTCCGGGTCGAGTTCGTCCAGCTGACCAAGGACCCCATGCCGGTCGAAGGTCTCGTGGTAGACCAGTCGCCGCCTGCTGGCAGCAAAGCACACCCCGGCCACACGATCACGGTGCAGGTCTGGCATCCATCGCAACAGCTGCAGCAGCGAGCGCAGAGCTAAGGAGCACCTTGTTCACGCCGATCGCGCGATCATCCGTGCCTTTTCTTAGGACCCCATCATCATCGGATGGGCCGCCTGCAGGCCGGGCGCGAGCCAGGGCAGCCAGATCGTCGCGACCGCCAGGCCGAGCGCGGCGAATCCGGCCAGCCGCGCTATCAGTTCGCCGCGCGGCGAGACCTTCTCCACCAGGATGACGACCGCCAGCGCCACCATCGCGACGATGTTCATGACACCGACGGCGATCAGCACCACCATGAGCGCCCAGCAGCAGCCCAGGCAGTAGGCGCCGTGGTGCGCGCCCACACGCAGGTCCCTGGTCCGACCGCGGAACGAGCCGTACCGCAGCAACAAGCCGAACGGTGATCGGCAGTGCGCGAGGCATCGGTCTTTGGCGTCAGTCAGCTGGTAGATACCGCAGGCAGCAAAGATCGCGATTGCCAGGCCGTGCGCCGTAGTCGGATGGTGACTGTCCAGCCAGCTCGTCAGCCACGCCAGGCCATAGGCCGGCACTCCCGCGACCGCCCAGATCAGCAAGTAACCAAGGACCAGCGCGCCGAGCCGCGTTGTCCGACTGGCGGTGATCGATCTGGCATAAAGCGACGCGAGCGGCGTCACCGACGGCAACATCATCGCCGCCATCATCAGCGTCCAGACCGCGACGAATGTACCGATGCCGAAGCCCATGGTGCCGGTCATGCCGGCCATCCCGCGAGCGAGCACGAGGGTCCACGCCCAAGCTGCGGCCGCGAGGAAGAGCAGCGCCGATGTCTGCGGCCTGGCTAGCCATTGCAGCGGCGGCCCAGCCGACTGCGGCGGAGTGCTGGTCATCCCGACCAGGAGAAGGGCGCCGAGAATCCGCTTTCGCCCGCGCGCCCCCACTCGATCCCGAACGTGGACATCGTCACCGTGGTGGCGGGCGCGACGGTCAGCGTGGTGTTCGACGGGTGGAAGACGTTGACGAGCTGGACCGGATCCTGGCCTTCGCCCACTGCGAAGTCGGTAACCTCCAGGTCGGCCGCATTGCCAACCCGGACCTTGTGGCTGCGGCCGTCGTCGGAGAACTCGATGGGGACGCGCTCGATGCCGAGCATCTCGCCGATGAGCGGGCCGAGCATCGCTGGCGGCCCGCCGAGCCGGCCTGCCAGTACCGCGCCGAGCTGCTGGGCCTGGGCATCGGTCGCGGCGCCGTCGAGGAACACGCCGACTCGCCAGTTGCCTTCGGCCATGACGGGCGGCGTGTCGAGGAACAGCGCAAAGCTGAGCCCGCTGACGTCGGTGCCGTCGATATCGCCAGCGTCGACGTGATAGGCAAGCAGCGCCCGGCAGCGGTCAAGCGTGGCTTTGGCGGTCAGCGCCGACCACGTGCACGGGCAGATCGTGTCGCACGAGCAGGACTCCATGTAGGTCCCGGTCAATTGCCAGGCCATGAGCTTGAACCCCCCTAGGCAGCACCATGTGCCGCCAAGCTTCATGCCGCTAGGCGCCTGCTGTCAATGACCGCCGGCGGGCGGGCGCTGTCAGAGGGCAAATGTGGCCAGCATGATGAACCGGGCGCAGCCGAAGGTTAGTCGTTGAGCTGCGCCGCGAAGCCCTCGGCTACCTGGAGGTACTCCGCGACCATGTCCGCGACGACCTCTCTCGCCGGTCGAATGCGGTCGAGCAGCCCGACGCCCTGGCCCACGAAGTACGTCGCGAGTTGCTGCGCGCCGCTGCCATTCCGCGATGAGGACCGCCGGATGCGCTGCTGAGCGCTCGCGGTCAGCATGGTCTGCAGCGGCATCTGCAAGGCCGCCGGCGCAGCGGTGTCCTCCCATTCGTCGGTCCATGCGCTGCGCAGCATCCGGGCCGGCTTGCCGGTGAGCGACCGAGACCGCACCGTGTCGCTTGACGACGCGGCGAGCATTTTCTGCTGTACGGTCGGGTCGGTCTCCGCCTCCTGAGTGGTCAGCCACACCGAGCCGCACCACACACCCTGCGCGCCGAGCGCGATGGCGGCGGCCATCTGCGCTCCGGTGACGATGCCACCCGCCGCGAGCACTGGTGTCGGTGAAACAGCGCGGACCACTTCGGGCACCAGCACCATTGTCGCGACCGTGCCGGTGTGTCCCCCGGCCTCGGTGCCCTGGGCGACGATCAGGTCGACACCAGCGGCCTGCTGGCGCCTCGCATGCTCCACCGTGCCGACCAGAGCGGCGACGACGACGCCGCGCGCGTGCGCCTGCTCGGTGAGTTCGGCGGGAGGCGGCCCGAGTGCGCTGGCAACGAGCTTGATCGGATGCCGGAACGCGACGTCCAGGAGCGCTCCAGCGTCTTGGACGGAAACACTGAGACTCCCCCGGCGGCTGGTCAGGTGTTCCGGGAGCGGCGGCACGTCGTATCGATCCAGCAGGTCGACGACGAACGCCCGGTGCGCTGGCGGGATCAGCGGGCTCGAGCCCTCGGCCGCGCCCGAAGCCGGGGCGACGGCAGCGAATTTGGCCGGCAGCAGCAGGTCCACGCCATACGGCTTGCCACCGACCTGCCCGTCGATCCAGGCCAGGTCGATTTCCAGCCCGGCAGGGCTGTGCGCGGTAGCGCCCAGCACGCCGAATCCGCCGGCACTCGTCACGGCTGCGACGACATCCCGGCAGTGACTAAAGGCAAAGATCGGCACGTCGATGCCAAGCAGCTCGCAAATCTGGCTGAACACTCTGACTCCCGCTATGCGCCCGATTCCCGCCAAAACCACCTCGAGGCTACTAGCGAACCGGCCTGGATAACGAGGGCCCGCTGACTGACGAAGGCCCGCTGATTAACGAAGGCCCGCCTGCAACACCAGGCAGGTCAGTCCGGCCCGCCGAGACACCCGTCAGACCCTCGACCGAGCGAGTCACCATCCCGCAGGTCACGGCTGTGGAGGACGGAGTGTCGGTGAGACCAGGCAGGATGGAGTCATGGCTGGCCTGCAGACTTCCGGGCTCGCTGAGTTCAGCGCGGCGACCAGGGCGTGGTTCGATTCGGCGTTCGCTGAGCCAACCCCTGCCCAGGCACAGGCCTGGGCAGCCATCGGCCGCGGCGAGCACACGCTCGTCGTCGCGCCGACGGGCTCGGGCAAGACGCTGGCAGCGTTCCTGTGGGCCATCGACCGGCTGGCGAGCGAGCCGGTCCCGGCTGACCCCAAGCACCGCTGCCGGGTGCTCTACGTATCGCCGCTCAAGGCCCTGGCGGTGGATGTCGAGCGGAACCTACGCTCACCGTTGGCTGGGGTTTCGCACGCCGCCCGGAGGCTCGGCCTGCCCGAACCGGACATCCGGGTAGCGGTCCGGACCGGGGACACCGCAGCCGACGAGCGTCGCAAGCTAGTCAGCAAGCCGCCCGACATCCTCATCACGACGCCCGAGTCGCTCTTCCTCATGCTCACCTCGCAGGCACGGGAGAGGCTGCGCAGCGTCGAGACGGTCATCGTCGATGAGGTGCATGCCCTAGCCGGCGGCAAACGCGGCGCCCACCTGGCCCTCTCGCTCGAGCGACTGGAGGTGCTGCGGGGCTCGCGTGACCCGACCGGCGAGCCCGCGTCGTCGCCCAAGCCCGCTCAGCGCATAGGCCTGTCCGCCACCGTCAGGCCGCCGGAGGAGGTTGCGACGTTCCTCGCTGGCGCGCGGCCGGTCACCATTGTGGCGCCGCCGAGCCAGAAACGGCTGGATCTGCGGATCGTCGTCCCGGTGGAGGACATGGCCGACCTGCAGACGGCGGGGGGCGGCGGGTCGTCCCCTCGGCCTGCAGCAGCCGAGCAGCGCCAGCGTCCGGTCCGGGTGCCGATGGCCGACGGGCGCGGGGTCACCTCGTCGCCGTCCGCCCGCGCACCCGCTCCCGCCGACGGCGAGTTTCGACCGCCCGCCCGCGTGTCCGAGCCGGATGGCGAGCCGGCGCGGCGCCATTCGATCTGGCCGCACGTCGAGGACCGGGTCCTCGACCTGATCGAACAGCATCGGTCGACGATCGTGTTCGCCAACTCGCGGCGGCTTGCAGAGCGCCTGTGCGCCCGGCTCAACGATCTGGCTGCGGAGCGAGCGGCAGCGACCGCCGCGAGCACGGCGGACGACCCGGACGGTCGTTCCCTTGTTTCGCAGGACGACCACACCCAGCCGCCCGCGCAGCTCATGGGCCAGGCCGGCGTCGGGTCTGGCGCGCCGCCTGTGGTCGCCCGCGCGCACCATGGCTCGGTGTCACGGCGTGAACGCGCCCAGATAGAGGAAGCTCTCAAGGCAGGCACGCTGCCGGCCGTAGTCGCCACGTCCAGCCTGGAGCTCGGTATCGACATGGGCGCGGTGGACCTGGTCATCCAAGTTGAGTCGCCGCCGTCGGTGGCGAGCGGGCTGCAACGCACCGGCCGCGCCGGGCACCACGTGGGCGACGAGTCGCGCGGCATCTTCTTCCCCAAGTACCAGGGCGACCTCGTTCAATCCACCGTCGTGACGCAGCGGATGCGCGCGGGCCAGATCGAGGAACTGCGCATGCCGCGCAACCCCCTCGACGTGCTTGCCCAGCAGATCGTCGCGATGACCGCGATGGACGACTGGGAGGTCGGCGAGCTCGAGCAGGTGGTGCGGCGCGCGGCTCCGTTCAGCGGGCTCACCCGGCCGGTGCTGGACACCGTGCTTGACATGCTCGCCGGCCGCTACCCGAGCGAGGATTTCGCTGGGCTGCGGGCCCGGCTGATCTGGGACCGGACGGCGGGCACACTCACTGGCCGGCCCGGAAGCCAGCGGCTGGCGGTCAGCAACGGCGGCACGATCCCGGATCGCGGGCTATTCGGCGTGTTTCTGGCGGGCGGCGGCACCGCCACCGCGCGCGACGGACGCCATTCGCGCCGGGTCGGCGAGCTGGACGAGGAGATGGTCTACGAGTCGCGGGTCGGCGACCTCTTCGTGCTGGGCGCGACTTCCTGGCGGATTGAGGACATCACGGCGGACCAGGTGCAGGTGTCGCCAGCGCCGGGCCAGCCCGGCAGGCTTCCGTTCTGGAAAGGCGACGCACCGGGCCGCCCTGCCGAGCTGGGCGCCGCGATCGGCGCGTTCACCCGCGAGCTCGGCGAGGTCAACGAGGACCAGGCTGCCGCGCGGCTGCGTGACGCTGGCCTGGATCGGCTGGCCGCCGCGAACCTGCTGTCCTACCTCGGCGAGCAGCGCAGCGCGACGGGGTACCTGCCCGACGACCGCACGCTGGTGCTCGAGCGGTTCCGCGATGAGCTTGGCGACTGGCGACTGGTGCTGCACAGCCCGTACGGCTCGCAGTTGCACGCGCCGTGGGCGCTGGCCATCGCCGCGCGGCTGCGGGAGCGCTATGGCGGCATGGACGTGCAGGCCATTCACACCGATGACGGCATCGTGATCCGGGTGCCGGACGCCGACGACCCGCCGCCGGCGGGTATCGCGGCGCTCGATCCGGACGAGGTCGAGCAGCTGGTCACCGCCGAGCTCGGCGGCTCGGCCCTGTTCGCCTCCCGGTTCCGCGAGTGCGCGGCCCGGGCTTTGCTGCTGCCGCGACGCCAGCCCGGCCGCCGGTCGCCGCTGTGGCAGCAGCGCCAGCGAGCCGCGCAGCTGCTGGCCGTGGCGAGCCAGTACGGCACGTTCCCCATCGTGCTCGAGACCATGCGAGAGTGCCTGCAGGACGTCTTCGACGTGCCCGGCCTGACAGCGCTGATGCGGGACATCGCGGCGCGTCGGATCCGGCTCGTGGAAGTTGAGACGCCAACCGCGTCGCCGTTCAGCCGGTCGCTGCTGTTCCGCTACGTCGGGGCGTTCATGTACGAGGGGGACGCGCCGCTGGCCGAGCGCCGCGCACAGGCGCTGGCCCTCGACTCCGCGCTGCTCGCCGAGCTGCTCGGCCAGGCGGAGCTGCACGAGCTGCTCGACCCGCTCGTGGTCGATGAAGCCGAGCGGGAGCTGCAGCGACTCGCACCCGGCCGGGCCTGCCGCGACGCCGAGGCCGTCGACGACATGCTCCGCGCGCTCGGCCCGCTGACCGCGCAGGAGGTGGCGGAGCGATCGGCCGACCCGGCGCAGGCGCCGGCCTGGCTGGCCGGGCTCGCTGCGCAGCGGCGAGTCCTGGATCTGCGCATCGCGGGCGAACAGCGCTGGGCGGCGATCGAGGACGCGGGCCGGCTGCGGGATGCGCTCGGTGTCGCGCTGCCAGTCGGCGTGCCCGAGGCGTTCACCGAGCCGGTTCCTGACCCGCTGCGCGACCTGGTGCTCCGGTACGCGCGCACACACGGGCCGTTCGCCGGCGCAGCCATAGCCCATCGCTACGGGCTCGGGATCGCTGTCGTCACCGGAGCGCTGCGCCGGCTGGCGGCCGACGGCGTGCTCACCGAGGGCGACTACGACCCCGCGGAGGGAACGGGGTGGTGTGAGGCCGGCGTACTTCGCATGCTGCGCCGCCGCTGCCTGGCCAAGCTGCGCAAGGAGGTCGAGCCGGCGCCCCCGGCCGCGCTCGCTGCCTTCTTGCCCGCGTGGCAGCGGGCGGATCGGGCCGCGAGCGCCGCGACTGGCGGTCGAGCGAGGTCGGCCAGGGCGGACGCTGTGTACGAGGTGGTCGCTCAGCTCGCTGGCGCGGCCGTCCCGGCGTCCGCACTGGAGACGCTGGTGCTGCCCGGCCGCGTTCCTGGCTACTCCCCTGCGCTGCTTGATGAGCTGACGGCGGCCGGCGAGGTGGTGTGGGCCGGAGCGGGCTCGCTGCCCGGCGGTGACGGCTGGATCATCTTGACGCCAGCCGGCATCGCACCGCTGCTGCTGCCTGAGGCCGGCGAAGTCAGCACAACACCGCTGCACGACGCCGTGCTCGAGGCGCTGAGCGGCGGCGGGGCGCTGTTCTTCCGCAGCATCGCGGACCGGGTAGCGGCGAGACTGGCCACCCAGGCCACGGGCGGATCGGGGTCGGGGGCGTCCTTGGCCAGCGCTGCGTTCCCGCCGGAGGTCGCGGCGGGTCGCCCGGCACACACAAGCGCGGCGCGGGTCAGCGACCGAGACGTTGCCAGCGCAATCTGGGACCTGGTGTGGGCGGGCCGACTGACCAACGACACGCTGGCACCGCTCCGAACCGTCCTCGGCACCGGCCGGCCCAGCCCAGTCGGTAGCGAGGGCGGTCAGCGGGTCGCACCCGGCCAGGACGGCTCGCCGAGCCACCGCGGCTCCGGCGGACGGCCGGGGGTGACGGTCTCTCGGCGGCCGGGCTTCGGCCGCGGCGCTATGCCGTCGCACACCGGGCCGCCGACCGTCAGCGGTCGATGGTCGCTGCTGCCGTCGCCCGAGTTCGATAGGACTCGACGACTGCACGGGCAGGCGCTGGCGCTGCTTGACCGGCACGGCATCCTGATCCGGGGCGCGGTCGCGGCCGAGCGAGTGACCGGCGGGTTTGGCGCCCTGTACCCGGTGCTACGCGCGCTCGAGGAGGCCGGCCAGTGTCGGCGGGGCTACTTCGTGGAAGGACTCGGCGCGGCGCAGTTCGCGCTCCCGGGCGCGGTCGACCGGATGCGCGCGATAGCAGATGCGGCGCGGTCGGCGGCAGTAGTCGCCGATCCCTGGGACACCGGTCCCGTGAACGGCCACGGCCGAGCGGGGCCTCGGGTCACTGTCCTGGCCGCTGCCGATCCGGCCAACGCTTACGGCGCTGCCCTGCCGTGGCCGGACCGACCGGGTGAGACCCCAGGCGGTCACCGTCCCGGCCGCAAGGCGGGCGCCTTGGTGGTGCTCGCCGACGGCGAGCTGGTCCTGTACGTAGAGCGCGGCGGCAAGACGCTGCTGTCGTGGACAAGCGAGCCCGCGCTACTCGAGCCTGCATCGGCCGCTTTGGCCACCGCTGTCCGGGCGGGTGCGCTCGGTCGGCTTACGGTGGAGCGCGCCGACGGCGGGGACGTCTACGACTCGCCGCTGGCGACAGCACTGGAAGCCGCCGGCTTCCGGGCGACCCCGCGTGGCCTGCGCCTACGCGGCTAGCTCGGCGGCGCGCCTCGGCGTTCGCCACGCCCGCTGTCCTACCCCTGTGCTACCAAAACGTTGTGGCCGTCAGGAAGAAGCGCTCGATCTCGATGCCGCCCGAGCTGGACGCTGAGATCGCTGCTGCTGCTGGAGAAGCCGGGATGACCTACAGCGCCTGGCTGGCCCAGACCGCCCGGAAGGAATTCACAATCCGAGCGGGCCTGGCCGCGGTCGGTGAGTTCGAGCGCGAGCACGGCGCGTTGACCGCTGCCGAGCTTGCCGAGGCCTCGAGCTGGGCTGAGCACGCGGTCGAGCGCGCTGGCCGCGTCGCTGCACCGCATAGCGCCTGATGGGCGTCACCTATGACAGCGGCGCCCTCATAGCCGCTGATAGGAGTGAACGCCGCATGTGGGCCCGCCATCGCGCCCTACTGACGCGCCGCGAAGTGCCGACGGCGCCAGCCCCCGTGGTGGCGCAGTCCTGGCGCGGCACGAATCGGCAGGCTCAGCTGGCCCGGCTGCTGACTGGCTGCGTCATCGAGAGCCTTGATGACGAACGCGCCCGGTCCGCGGGCGCACTGGCTGCCACGGCAGCAACGACGGATGTGGTCGATGCCTGCGTCGTCGAGGGGGCCTTGCGCCGCGGCGACCTGGTGGTCAGCTCCGACCATCACGACCTTCAGCGGATCGCCTCCGCGGTCGGTCGCCACCTTGAGGTCGACCATCCCTGACTAGCGGACCAAGCTGACACCGGAGCGCCGCGATCAGGGATGGGTCCATGCCGCCGCTCGTGTCGGCGGGGACCGCTGCATCGTGCTCGGCCAACGGAACCTCTCCGCGCCGTCGCCACCAGGACACGCCGACGTTCAGCGCGGTCCGCACCACCCATGCCCGCGGGGCGGGATGCTGGCTCACCTTGCCCGACGACGTCCAGGCCCTGGCAAAGGCCCCGGCGACCATCGCTTCAGCCAGCTCGCGATCGCCAACGACCGCGGCACTGGGCGCGAGTCGGATGCCGTGCTCACCGCGCCGCGTGCGGACGCGTCACCAGCCGCGGAGGTCGACGGGCCAGATATCGACGACGCTGTCGCCCGAGAACAGGTAAAGCCGTTCGTGGTAGGCCATGGTCGGGTCGATGTGCGCCGGAGCGAGCCACAGCCGGTCGCCGACGGGACGCGACGGGGTCACCGTGACGTGCTCGTCAGAGCAGAACAGCACGGTGCCGTCGTCGGCCAGCGACGGGTTGCCGTGATCCATGCCGAAGGCCTTGAGCCCCGCGTTGCCGACGGCCCAGCCGGGCGAGCTCGAGATGACCGCGGCCAGCACGAACGCCGCCTGCTCGAACGGGAGCCCGAGCTGGCCGTAGGCGGTGTCCATGAGCGCGTACGAGCCGGCCTCGATCTCTGTCGCCCACGTGTTCATGGCGTACGTGCCGGTACCGCCAGCCGTCACCAGGTCACCGCCGACGTCGGCGTGCGCGGTCAGCAGCAATTCCATCGCGGTGCGGCAGCGGTCCGCCCGCACCGCCGCGTCTGCCAGGCCGACCACGTGGCCCTCATAGCCCATCACGCCGCGGACCTGCAGCCCCTGCTGCCGGGCGAGGTCAGCCAGTCCGCCGGCATCCTCGGGGGCGCAGCCGCACCGCGGCAGCCCGACGTTGACATCGATGACGACCTCGCGGACCCCGCCGCTGGCGGCCGCGCCGATCGTCTCGGGCGAGTCGACCGCCACGCTAACCCGGGCACCCGCCTCGATCAGGCTGCCGATCCGGCTCGCGTCGAGAACCTCGTTGGCGAGCAGCAGGTCCTCGCCGAGGCCGGCGGCGGCCATGCCCTCGCACTCCCGAATCGTCGCGCAGGTAAACCCGCGATGCCCGGCAGCTGCCTGCCGCAGGGCCAGCGACGTGCACTTGTGCGCCTTGACATGCGGCCGCAGCCGGTCACCGGGCAGTGCTTCCGCCATCGTGGCGATGTTCCGGTCCAGGGCGTCGGCGTTGACCAGCAGTGCCGGGGTTTGCACCTCGGAAACGCGCACGAGCGATCAGCCTCGCGCTCGCTGCCGATTGACGATCACAGCGCGTCTCGCGCGATGAGGCCGGCAATCCCGCCCATGCCCGCGCCGCGCTGCTCGCGGCGCTCGTCGTGGATGGCCTCGATCGCCAGCACGAGCGCCAGCAGGAACGCCTGGTTCTCACTGTCCGCGACGTCGACCGCGAACTTCTCCCGCAGCGAGAACTTGCGCACCATCCGCGCCACGGGCGTGCCGTCGCGGCTGATGGTGTAGTCGCCGCCGTCGAAATGACCCCGCGCGTTCAGGTAGCCGAAGGCCGACTCGATGTCGTACTTGTCGCCGAAGATGCCGGCGTGCCGAACCTGGGCCACCCGCTGACCGCCGAGGTACACCTCGTGGGTGTCGGTGAGCATGTGCTTACGGATGTCGGCTGCTTCCTGCCCGTTGGAGTCGTGCAGGCTGATCCGGGAACCAAGGTGGCCGCGCGCCTCGAATTGTGGGGTGCCCGCCCGGTCGGTGATCTCAAACCGCTCCATCAGGGACCAGCGGCTCGACATGACGTATTCCATGACTGGACTCTTGCCTAGCCGGCGAAGGCGGTGCAACCGGCATGACGAAATTCCGTGCCGACGCCACCGGGGCACTCGCTCGCCTGGCCACGGCCCCGAAGAGCTGGGCATGGTGGTCAGCGCAGTCGGCGCGCGCTGCCGGACGGCACGGCCACGGTGACCGCGGGCGCCTGCCACCGCCGCTCCGCATACGCGGCCGCGATGGCGGCCTCGACGTCGCTGGCCAGGTCGCCGCGCGCCAGAACCAGCGCCGATCCGCCGAAGCCGCCGCCCATCATCCGCGCCCCCACGGCGCCGGCCGACAGAGCCGACTCAACGACCACGTCGGCCTGCGGCCAGGAGACGTCGAAGTCGTCACGGAGGGACGCGTGCGAGGCCGTCAGCAGCGGACCCACGTCGGCGAGCGCACCGCGGCGTAGTAGCGCCGCCGTCGCGAGGACGCGCTTGTTCTCGGTGACGACATGCCGCGCCCGCCGCCGCAGTTCCGGGTCGGCGAGGCCACCGACGTCGTCAGGGCGGTCGGTCAGGTCTCGCAGCGAGCCGACGCGGAGCGTGCGGGCAGCTTCCTCGCAAGCCCGGCGTCGCTGTGCGTACCTCCCGTCGGTCAGCACATGCCGGGTGCCCGTGTCGACAACTAGCAACTGCAGGCCTGCGGCACCCGGATCCAGCGGCACATCCTCAGTCGCGCCGCTGCGGCAGTCGAGCAGCAGCGCGTGGCCGGCCTGGCACAACAGCGCTGCGGACTGGTCCATGATCCCGGTAGGCGCGCCCACGAACTCGTTCTCCGCCCCGCTTGCCAGCGCGGCGAGCTCAGGCCGTGGCACCGCCAGGCCGGCCACGTCGGACAGCGCCAGCGCCGTGGCGCACTCCAGCGCGGCCGACGAGGACAGCCCGGCGCCCATCGCCAGGTCGGCGTCGACCACCAGCCGAGTGCCCGCTGGCCGGTAGCCCGCCTCACGCAGCGACCACGCGACGCCGAGCGGGTAAGCGGCCCAGCCGCTCACCAGTCCGGGCGCGAGCGCGTCCACCGCCACGCCACGCGGCGCGCCGCTGTCCTGGCCCGACCAGACGGTGATCGCCTCGCCCGATGCCCGGCCAGCGGCGACCACGACGCCGGCTTCGAGGGCAAAGGGAAGCACAAAGCCACCGGTGTAGTCAGTGTGCTCACCGATGAGATTGACCCGGCCGGGCGCGAACCAGACGCCGTCCGGCTCGGCTCCAAACCGCGCCCGGTAGGCGCCCACTGCCCGATCCGCGACCTCGGCGCTCATCTGGTGCCGCCCGCCCGGTGTCGGCAGCAGACGAACGGCAGGGACCAGTGCACAGCCCGTTCCCTTATCGCGCCCGCCGCAGCCACTCCGTCGGTCACCTCCGCCATCAGCCCAGCCGCCGCAGCCGCTCTGCGGCCTGCTCAGGCACGATGTCGTTGGCGAATGCGTCCATCCCGGACTCCGATCCGGCCAGGTACTTGAGCTTGTCATCGCTGCGGCGCGGCGTGAAGAGTTCCAGGTGCAGCGCGAGAGCGTCGCGACCGACCCGCGCAGGCGCCTGGTGCCAGCCCCACACGTACGGCGCGGGTCCGGCGAAGAGCCGGCTGAACCGGCCGAGCAGGTCGAGCTGGAAGTCAGCCAGTTCCGCCCGCTCGGCCGGCAGCAGGCTGGCCAGATCGGGCACCCGCCGAATCGGATAGCAGTGCAGCTCGTACGGCCAGCGCGCGGCGTGCGGGACGAACGCGACCCAATGCCGGCCGGTGCGGACGAGCCGCGCACCGGCCGCGCGCTCAGCGGCGACCACGTCATCAAACAGATTTCGGCCAGTCCGCCGCGTGTAGGCCCGGACCGAGCGCAGCATCCGGTCGGTCCGCGGCGTCACGAACGGGTAAGCGTAGATCTGTCCATGCGGGTGCGGCTGCGTCACCCCGATCTCCCGGCCCCGATTTTCGAAGCAGAACACCTGCGCCACGCCGCGCAGAGCGCTCAGCTCCGCGGTCCGGTCAATGAGTGCCTCGGTCACAAGACGCACCCGCTGGGGGCTCAGATCAGCGAACGACGCGTCGTGCTCGCCGGTGAAGCAGATGACCTCGCAGCGGCCCGCCGCGGCGCGCGAACCGAGCAACCCTCGGGTCTCGCCACCGCTGGCGGCCGCGTCGGCCAGCGCTGGGTAGCGGTTCTGGAAGACCACGACCTCGTAGTCACTCGCCGGTATCTCCGTCTGCCGGCCGACCGCAGAAGGGCACAACGGGCATTCTGCCGCGGCCGGCAGATAGCTGCGGTCCTGCCGGTGTGCCGAGTACATGACCCAGGCAGCCAGCAGCGGGTCATAACGCAAGCCACAGTCGGCCTCGGCCGACGGCAGCCGACGGCGGTCGGGCGCGCCCCGGCCAAGCGCGGTGCGGTCGGGCGCCGTGTTGTCGGGCAGGTCCCGGCCGGGCGCGGTGCGGTCGGGCGCGTCCCGGCCAGGCCCCTCGCGGCCGGGCTGGGTGTTCGCGTCGAAGTAGATGAGCTCGCGGCCGTCCGACAGCCGGGTCGTCGTCTTGCGCACGTCGAGAGCCGGGGCCACAAGGCAGCATCATGCCGGGCCGTCGGTGGGCCCGACAGCCCGGCTCGGCGACACACCCCGCACGGCGTTCGCGTAGGGGGTCTACCGTGGCGGAATGACCACGACGACATTCACCGCGCCGGAGCGGCCATGACCGAGCGCCTGAGTGCCGCACAGTTCGGCGAGTCAGGTGGCGTCGAGGACTGGCGGGTGCTGTGGGGCGGCGGCCTCGCCTGCGCGTACTTCGCGACCGGCTCGTATCAGGCAAGCCTGACACTGGTCCAGGCGATCGGCGAGGTAGCCGCGATTGCGGGCCAGGATCCCGACGTCGATGTGCGCGCCGAGGGTGTAACCGTGCGGCTGTTCACCGCTGGAACGTACGGCCTCACCGACCGCCACGTCCTCATGGCCCGGCAGATCTCCGAGGCGGCGCGGCGCCTCCAGGCAACCGCGGACCCCGCGGCGGTGCAGCACGTCCAGGTCGCAATCGACGCGCTCGACATCGCCAGGGTGCGCCCGTTCTGGCACGCTGTGCTTGGCTACCCGGAAGTCGCGGACGCCGACCTCCTGGACGTCCATCGCGTCGGGCCGCCGTTCTGGTTCCAGCAGATGGACACCGAGCGGCCGCAGCGCAACCGTATTCACATCGACATCTACCTGCCGGACGACCAGGTGCAGGCGCGTATCGCCGCCGCGCTGGCCGCTGGCGGCAGTATCGTCAGCGACGCCCACGCGCCTGGCTGGTGGACCCTCGCCGACCCCGAGGGCAACGAGTGCGACCTAGCGATCTGGGGCTGACTTGCCTGCGACTAGTGAGACGCCCGATCTGATCACGAAGATCCTGCCGATCCTGCATGTGGAGGATCCAGACGCCGAGCGGCGCTTCTATGAGCAACTGGGCCTGCGGACGACGTACGAGGGCCCCGAGTATCCGGGCTTTATCGCGGTAGGCAATGCGGCCGTGGAGTTCGGCCTCAGTCGTCGCCCCGGCGCCAACTCCGCCGGGTCGACTGTGACCTGGCAGCTCGGCGTGCGCGACGCGGACGCGGCGATCGCAGTGTGCGAGCGGTTGAGGCTGGCCTTCGAAGTGGTCACGGAGCGGCCACGAGAGAACTGGACCTACCGAGTCGTCAAGGTGCACTCCCCGAACGGGATGGAAGTACACCTCGAGGAGCAAGCACAGACCGACTGACACGCCTCGACCGGGCCCGGCCCGACCCGACCTGTGCCGTGCCGCGCCGCGCGTGGTGCGCCGCCCCGAAAATCTGCGGAGCGGCGGGTCAGCCTCCGGGCCGAGCTCTGGCAAACAGGCACCACAAGAAGGCATGGATGCCCATCCGGTGCACCCCCAGCAGCACCAAACCGGCATCCACGACCGGACCGGACGTCGACGGCGCGCGGTCAGCCAGGGAAAACGTCGGCCAGAATCTGGCCGAGCGCCGGAACCTTCTCGGTCTTCTCCGTCGACCACAGCGCGACCGCTCCGTCTGCCCCGGCGTCGGCGTGCGCCTGCAGCCGCGCCGCGAACTCCCTCAGGTCGTCGGGCACGGGCACGAAGACGGTCTTCGTGATCTCGGCCGGATCGCGGTCCAGCCGCTCGCAATGCCGCTCAAGCACGTCGAACTTGTGGCGAACGGTGGCGGCGTCGCCGGCGACGTTGCACGCATCGCCGTACCGCGCCGCGAGGGCCAGGGTGCGGCGCTCCCCGCCGCCGGCCACCAGGACGGGGATCGAACCGGCGAGCGGATGCGGCGAGTTTGGCGCTACGCGGACGGCATAGTGCGCGCCGGTGACCGACGCCGGTTCGGTGCCGAACAGCGCACGGCAGATCTGCAGCGCCTCGCCAAGGCGGTCCATGCGCTCGCCGACACTCGGAAACTCGAACCCGTATGCTTCGTGCTCCGACACGTCCCAGCCGGCGCCAATGCCGAGCACCGCACGCCCGCCCGACAGCACGTCAAGGGTGGTTACCGCTTTTGCGAGCAGCGCCGGATTACGCAGCGTCACGGGGCTCACGAGCGCCAGCAGGCGCGCTGAGGTGGTTCGCATAGCCAGCGCACCGAGCACGGTGTAGGCCTCGAACATGGGCGACGCCGGGCCGCCCCCGACCGCGTTCTGCTGGAGATGATCGGGCACCGACACCGCGTCGAAACCGGCCTGCTCAGCCGCCTCAACGGCCTGGAGCAGCCGGTCGAACACGGCGGTGCCGTCATCCACGCTGCCGTACGAGCCGAAGTGAATGCCGCGCCGGAACAGGACCATGTCAGCACTTCCCTGGTGTCTCGGGACGCGGACACGATAACAGCGCCAGGACAGCCTCTCGGCGTCCGAGCCGAGGGGACGCTTCGGCCGAGGGATAGCGCGGCGAAGTGGCCGTGCCGCGGCGGCAGTGCCAATCCTCGATAAGCCGGGCCGGTTCGGAGGCGTTCAGGCTCTCGCGACGGGTGAGTGAATGACCACCTACTACGAACAGCGGGCGACCGGCGGCTAACCCGGTCCGGGCGCGCGCCTATCCGCAGGCACCTTGAAGTCGCGCAGGATGTCGGCTCGGGACCACTCCGAGCCCGTCATGCCAGGCGTGACGGCGTCGATTCGGCGGAAACGAGAACTCAGGCCGGATCGGCGATCGAGGCGAGCAGTTCCGCCCTGGCCTGGTCAACGGCTGCAAGGATCGCGCCGCGCAGCACGGGCGCGCCGTCGACGGCGGTCGGCACCACGGCCGGCCCGGCCGGGCTAATCCTTGTGACCTCGACCGCTACCCGGCTAGCCAGCTCGGCCCCGCCCGCGAGGCCGACGTCGCCACCGAGCACGACCAGGCCGGGATCGAGCACCACCGAGACTGCCGCTACACCCCTCGCGACGCGCTCGGCGAGCTCGGCAAGGAAGGC
This sequence comes from Streptosporangiaceae bacterium, assembly GCA_030041275.1. Classification (GTDB taxonomy): domain Bacteria; phylum Actinomycetota; class Actinomycetes; order Streptosporangiales; family Streptosporangiaceae; genus JAJYUU01. The sequence continues at coordinate 3,551 of JASHOE010000242.1, read as the reverse complement.
GGCACCTCGCTGCTCACCGCGTGCGGCGGCCCGCACTGCCGCGCCCACTGCCTTGGCCGCCGCCCGTTCGCGGAAGCCGTAATCGGCTGCCAGCGCCACCAGCGCATGCGCGCCGACCAGCCGCTGGAACGCCCCGGTGTCGGGATGCGTGATGTCCCGGTCCTGTGGCAGCGGGACACCAGCCACCGGCAGGTACCCGATTTCGCCCGCCGCGCCGCCTGCGCCCCGATGCAGCCTGCCGCCGAGCATCGTCGCCAGGCCGACTCCTACCCCGAGCCAGACCAGCACGAAGTCGTCCAGTCCGGTGGCCGCGCCGACGGCTCGCTCGGCCATCGCAGCCAGATTGACGTCGTTCTCCAGCGTCACCGGCCGGTTCAGGTCGTTGCGCAGCGCGTCCAGCACGCCCTCGTGCCACGCCGGCAGGTTGACCGCAAGCCGTGGATCGCCCGTGCGCGGGTCGAGTACGCCGGGGGTGCCGATCACGAACGCCCGCAGCGACTCTGGCGGAACCCCCGCCTCGGCGCACGCGGCCACAACCGCGCCGCGGACCAGGCCGACCGGGTCCTCCGCGCCGCTCGGGTTGACCGAGATGCGGGTCACGACGGTCCCGGTGATATCAGCCACGCTCGCGCTGATCTCGCCTTGATCGACATGCAGGCCAGCCACGTACGCGGTCGACGGAACGACGGCGTACAGGGCTGCGTTGGGCCCACGGCCGCCAGCTAGCTCCCCCGCCACCGCCACGATGCCGCGCTCCTCCAGCCTGGACAGCAGCTGCGACGCCGTCACCTTGGAAAGGCCGGTGTGCTCACCAAGCTGAGCCCTCGTCATCGGGCCACCGGCAAGCAGCAGCTCGAGCGCGGACCGGTCGTTCAGTTCGCGCAAGAGGCTCGGCGTTCCCGGCCGTCGCTGCATTCCCCACCCCTCATCCGGCGCCGACTGAACCCGACTGTATGGTCCGGCGGCCTGCTCGCGCTTGGCTTGTCAGCCCGGCGCGCCGCCGGTCTTGATCGCGGCTCGGTCCAGCAACTGTCTCAATCTGGCAACGGAGTCTATCTTATAGGAAAGTTTCCTGTTAGTTTCTGCGCAAGCAACACGTCAGGGCTCGGTCCCGGGCAGGCATCAACCCCACGATAGGGGTCGGACTACTCATGTCCGGCACTTACCGTAGGTGCCGGCCGCCAGGCCATAGCCCGGCCGGAGACGTCCGCCCGGAGGACGTCAGTTCCGTCTCACACCGGGAAGGGAGATCGGTCAGTGACTTTCACGAGATCGGCGGCCGTGTTCGGTGCGGCCGCCGTAATCGCCGGAGCAGCCGTCGCCGGATGTGGCTCCAGCAACAACAACTCATCATCCTCATCGGGACCAATCCCGAGCAAGCTCGTCGTCTGGCGCATGGGCAGCGCCGTCGCGTCCCAGGAAACCTGGATGAACGGCGTCGTCGCCGAATGGAAGAAGGCCAACCCGCAGTACAAGAACACCAAGGTCGTCGTCGACTGGATCCCGTGGACGGACAACGGCACCGACTGGACGAACGCGCTCACCAGCGGCAAGGGCGGGCCGGACATCACCGAGATCGGCAACACCGAGACGCCGGGGCTTGCAGCCCAGGGCGCGCTGGCCAACATCACCACTGACGTCAAGGGCTGGTCCAACGGCTCGCAGCTCATCCCGGGCAACCTTGCCAACGACACTGTCAAGGGCGACATCTATGCCGTGCCGTGGTTCGGCGGCGTGCGGGGCGTCTGGTACAACAAGAGCCAGTTCGCCGCCGCGGGCATTACCTCAACGCCAACAACCTGGGCTCAGCTGATCAGCGACGCTCAGACCCTGATGCAGAAGAACCCCGGCACCTATGGCCTCGGGGCGCCGACCGACGACACCGACGCGATCGCCAGCTTCATCTGGGGCGCCGGCGGTCAGGTCGCGGTGCAGCAGAACGGCAAGTGGGTCGCGCAGCTGACCTCGCCGCAGTCCGAGGCTGGCATCAAGGAGTACGCCGACCTGCTGCTGACCGATAAGGTGTCGTCGCCTACCTACATCGGCGAGACCGAGATCGGCGCGCCGGGCACCGCAGGCCCTGGTGGCGCAGAGGAGGACTTCGCGCTCGGCAAGCTCGACATGTACATCGACGGGCCGTGGGCCGAGTCGCGGCTCGAGCAGGTCAGCACGAAGAACGAGTCGCAGTGGGCGTCGTTCCCGATCCCGAGCGAGAACGGGCCCAACCCGGCACCGGCCTTCTCGGGCGGGTCTGACCTCGGTGTCTGGGTCAACAGCAAGTACAAGACGGCCGACTGGAGCCTGATCTCGGTCATGGACAGCGTGTCGAACGCGACCACGTTCGCGAATTCGCAGGGCTTCTTCCCCGAGTTCAGCTCGAAGTTGACGAGCCCGACGTACTCGAAGAGCCAGTTGCTCTCCGGATTCGCCAAGGCGGCCGGCTACACCCAGATCTCGCCGCTGAACTCGACGAACTGGGGGACGGCGGACACCTCGAAGTACAACATCATCCCGAACATGATGAAGGCCCTCGAGTCTGGCGCTAACTTCCAGACCACGGTGAGCCAGGCGAACACCTACCTGACGGCAGTGCTGAACACCGGCAGCGAGTAACAGCCGACTGATCCAGCACCGATAGTGCTGGCCGGCTCGCCTGGGCGGGCCGGCCAGCACGCCAATCGCAGGCACCAGCCGCCGGCCGAGGGGAGTGATGAGACAGATGACCCAGATCGGGCCGGAGGCCGTTGCCCTGCTGGACCAGCAGCGAGGCCAACTACCAGCGCGGGTTCGTCTCAGCACCTTCGTCCGCCGCCACAAGCTGGCTCCCTATCTCCTGCTGCTGCCCGCGTTCGCCGGCATCGCGCTCGTTCTGCTGTGGCCCCTCGTCCAGGTAGCGATCTACTCGTTCCAGAACTACGGGCTGCAGCAGATCACCGGCGCGCTCCCGACGCAGTGGGTCGGGTTCGCGAACTTCACCACCACCCTGCACGACCCGCTGTTCTGGCTGTCGCTCCGCACTAGCGTGCTGTTCGCGGTCGTCGTGGTGCCAGTCACGCTGGTCGTCGGCTCGATCGTCGGGCTCATGCTCAACCGGCTCGGCAGGAAGATGTCCATCTTCGTCAGCACCGCCGCACTGCTGGCCTGGGCGACGCCGCCGGTGTCGGCAAGTGTCCTGTTCTACTGGATGTTCAGTCCGGATGGCGGCCTCGTCGACTGGACGCTGGCCCGGATGCCGCACTGGCTCGTGGGCAGCACGGACTGGGCGCAGTACAACTGGGCCACGACCGGCGCGCTGCCCGCCTATACCCTGATCGCGGTGCTGGTGGTCTGGCAGGCGTTCCCGTTCATCGCCGTGACCGTGCTCGCCGGCCTGAAGACGATCCCCGCCGAGCTCAACGAGGCAGCCAGGGTGGACGGGGCGAGTCCGTGGCGCGTCTACTGGCGCGTTACCTTCCCGCTGCTCAAGCCGATCTACCTGGTCCTGCTGCTGTTGTCGGTGATCTGGGACTTCAACATCTTCACGCAGAGCGACATCATCGTCAGCCTGGCCA